>CBDURC010000001.1:0-43567 GCA_965369635.1 uncultured Anaerolineales bacterium
CTGTCACCAACACTCGCTGTCCGTCTATCAGCCAGATGTCGCCTTCTTTGCTCTGGATGACGCCTTTGAAGCGCACGGCTCGTGGCAATTCCGGCGTCGGGGTCGGCGGCACCGGAGTGGGCGTGTCGGTTGGTGTCGGCGTAACGGTGGGCGTATGTGTGGGCGTAGGTGTGGGCGTGTGCGTGACAGTCCCCGTGGGCGTCGGAGTCGCCGTCTCGGTCGGCAAAGGTACGACAGTTGGCCTTGGTATGGGAGTCTCGGGCTGCTCTGGTGTATCGACCGGCGGGAGCGCCGTCGGACTGCCCGCAGCAGCAGGCGTGTCGGTTGGTGAGGGGATGGTCGTCGGCGTCCAAGTGGGCGTGGCCGGAATGGCTGTCGGCTCCTCTACCTCTGGAAGGGGTTCTGGCGTGACAACAGGCGGTGCCAGGATGCGGATGCGGCGGGCCACCAGCTCGCCGGGGCGCTCCACCTGGGCTTCCACCAGGGCACGAGCCCCTATGGCCGGTATTCCTTCTACTTCGGTCAGCGCATCCAGGTTAACGGTCACACCGCCGACAAGCCAGCTCTCCGCGTCCATCGCTTCGATCATGCCGCTGAAGTCAAGCCGCTCCACGACGCGGCCGCTGGTTACGACTTCCTGTGCCTCCTCCGTACGCCGTTCCTCAAAACGCTCCTGGAGCGCCTCTTTGGCCTCGTGGTCACGTACCAGGGAAAGCTGCACGCGCTCGACGGTTCGCTTCACCGGATAGAGGACATCACCCGGCAGCGTGCGAGTGGAGGCGGCCACGGTGCTGCCGGTCAGCAAGGCCAGTACCAGCAGCGTCGCCACGGCCACTGTCGCCCACGCCGGTGCGTGGGCCACTGGAGCCCAGGCGATGCGTGGCAGCCGAAGCCGCGGGCGTGAGCGCTGTCGGGCTGCAGCTCGCTCACCGTTCAGGCGGGCGGAGGCTGCTGCGGCCAGGAAGTCGGCCTTGGCGTTTGCTGCTGCTTCCGGCAAGCGCGGCGGCACAGCATCTGCTTGACGGGCGACTGCCACGACTGTGAGCAGCGGCTCGATCTCTTCCCGGTGCGCCTGGTAGCGCTCCAGGCAGGCTGAGACCGATTCCCCTTCCAGCAGATGGTCAATGCATTCAGCCAGAATCGCGATGCGTCGTTTGCGCTTGATCATTGTTCTATCGACTGAGCTGACATCAGGCCCCGGAGGGCGATCACTGCCCGGTACTGCAGCGCCTTGACCGCGCCTTCCGACTTCCCCAGGACGCTGGCCACCTCAAAAACGCTGTGGCCTTCCAGAAAACGCATGGCCACGACCTGGGCCTGATCATGTGTGAGTTGCTGCACTGCCAGTAAGAGTCGTTCGTGAGCCAGTCTCCGATCTATGATCTCTACCGGGTTCCCATCGGCGGCGATAAGCGGAGGGGCATCATCCAACGAAACACTCCTGGTTCGAGAGCGCCGCCGGAAGTGGTCTACCACCAGATTGTGAGCAATGCGATAGAGCCAACCAGAGAAAGATGTCTTCCAAGCCTGACCCTTCTGGATCGCTTCCAGCATGCGCAGAAAGACCTGGGCGGCCATGTCCTCTGCGAGATCGGCGTCGCCAAGGCGTCGGTAGAGATACTTATGTATCTTCGGGGCATAGAGATCGTAGATGGCTTCCAGAGCTGCCACATCGAGCTGTTTGGCTCGCTCCAGAAGCTGCCCTTCATCAGCGGCTACATCGGCTACGAACATGCCTCTACTATCCTTAGACGCTAGAATCGAGAAAAGATTACGCTCGCTGGCGAATTGGTGCCCAAACAGGCTGACCGACAGGTGAGTGGACAGGTTATGGTGCGAGTTCTCTGTCTTACGGCTGCACCAGTTTGCTAGTCTCCTGGTCGCTTGCTTCCTTGGATGCTCTCCAGACGACATAAATGCGCTGCAAGGCGGTGAGCTGGCTGAGGATGGCCAACAGCCACAGTCCGATACGTACTTGGCCCACGATCAGGGCAGTTATGAGGAGAATCACTCGTTCCACCCGGGTCATTAAGCCCTTCTGGCACTCCAGACCGACGCTTTCGGCCCTTGCCCGCGTGTAACTGACCAGCAAAGAGCCCACGATGGCCACGTAGAGGAGCACCAAAGATTCGCTATCGCCCAGGCGCAGGAAGTAGATGAAGAGCCCCAGAAGGGTCACCGCCTCCGAATAGCGGTCGAGGGTGGAATCAAGGAAGGCACCGAACTGGGTAGAACGGTCCTGCAATCGGGCCATCACACCATCCACACCATCGGCCCCTGCTCCGATGAGCATCACAAACCCGGCTAATCGTAGATGCCCCAAGGCCAGCAGTGCGGCTGCTCCTGCTATCATCACCAAGCCGAGGATGGTGACATCATTGGGGGATGCGCCCAGTCGGATGAAGAAACGGGCGATCGGCTCGGTGATCCACATGGTGTAGCGGCGTAAGAGTCTGGTGATCATGAACTACTCCGGGAGGGGAAGGTTATGGAATGGCGGACTCAGAGTAATATTACACCCAAACCCTTCGCCTGTCAAACCAATCCAACTCGCTCGCACAGGAGCGCTGCTTCGAGGCTTGCACCGGAATCCAACGAGCCACCTGGTGTCAGCAGGTGGCTCGTCCGTTCTTGTCATCTCAGCGTGCCCTCGCCAGTTGGATAGAGCTCCTACTTCATGAGCAGTGGCGCATAGACGCACGAATCCGCCACAAAGAGGTTGACGTCCACTCCCTGGATGCGGTTCGCGACGTACTCGGGCCAACCGATGATGACGATGGTGGCCACGTGCTGGCCCACGCTGAGCCCGCTTGGATCAACCTGCACATGGATGATGTCAGGCGTGTCACCGCTTTCTGGCGCGAGCGTGATCCAGTCCACTGGAGGCAGAAGCTCTCCACCAAGGGCCAAGCCCTGGGCAGTCACTTCCGGTGCTTCGCCAGCAGCCGTATCTAGCAGCCCTGCTAAGCCCCCTGCAGACGGTCCGACCGCTATCGCCATCCACTCAATGTCGCTTCCCCCTCCCTGCTGGGAGATGGCCACTCTATGGGATTGAATGGCACTGGAACAGGAAGCGACGAGCTCCAGGGTCGCGGGGCTGACTTGCATGACGGGCGGCCGCACGATCATGGTCACTGGAAGAGTGAAGGGGCTGCCTATCACGTCGCCAGCGTCGAAGATGATGTTCCCGATGTGCGTACCGGGATACAACTCCCCGCCGTGTACCTCCACCCAGGCTGTGGTCGGCGTGTTGCCTGCCGTGGGGGTGATCTCCAGCCAGGCGACGTCCGGCGTCGCAGTCCATGACAGCGACGTACCGCCGCCCAGATTCTGAACGGTCACAGATTGCAGCGGCGGATTGGTCTGTCCCTGATCCATTGAGAAAGCAAGCTCGGCAGGGGTTACACCAAGCCGCGGCAGCGTGACAACCACCGCCAGCGTCACGTCAATGTACTGAGGACTAGCTCCTATGCCGGCGTCAGCATCGACGCGGATCTGTCCTGAGTAGGTGCCACTGGACAACGTCGTGGGGTCCACGGAAACGCTCAGAGTGGCAGGCGTCGTGCCGCTGGCGGGGGTGACACTCAGCCAGTCGGCTCCTTCGGTGACAGTCGCCGTCCAACCGAATTCATCGCCTTCTCCCACGTTGC
Organism: uncultured Anaerolineales bacterium; assembly: GCA_965369635.1. GTDB lineage: Bacteria > Chloroflexota > Anaerolineae > UBA3071 > UBA3071 > UBA3071. Next base: position 3,651 of record CBDURC010000001.1, read on the forward strand.
TGATGAACACTGCCTGGGCTGGTGGGATGACACCCTCAAAAGTGAAAGACAGCGTGCCAGGATTCGCCCCCAGCGTTGGCCCTGCGGCAATGCCTGCGCCATCCAGGTTGCCCACGGCGAAGGGACCCTTGAAGGAGCCGGATTCCTCGTAAAAGGTGTCACTCGCCTCGGGCCTGTCATAGACGCGATACTTGGTACTGCGCACCAGAATCACTTCGTCCCTGCCGTCGCCTTCCAGGTCGCCGGTCTCCATGGCCAGCCAGCCGCCGTAGGGGCTGTTCGCACCCGCCGGCTCGAACGTACGCATGGCCGCTCCGGCGATGTTGCGCGAGATCAAGGTGATGGCCGTGTCGGTGCGATTGCGATACATGACGAGTTCCTCATCCCCGTCGCCATTGAGATCTGCCCCTTCGATGTCGGTGAAGTAGGGGAAGAATTTCCCCTCCCAAGCGTCTTCCAGGGCGGCTCCACTCTCCCATCGGAAGACGAGGATCGAAGGCAGCTCGCCCAGCACGTCCCTGCGCGACGTCACTATCTCCACTCTGTCGCCTGTACTGACCTTGTGCGTGTTGATCAGTTCCAGCAACAGCCAGTCAAAGGTGTACCCATGCTCATGCAGCGTGGAGTAGTTGTTGGCGGGGTTCTGGATGAGAATGAGACGATCCTTGAATCCTGTCTCGCCATTGCGCATCAGGGCCAGATCATCGTAGCCATCGCCGTTGACATCCCCTAGCTCCACATCCAGCCACTTGGTGCCGTGCTCCATGTCCTTCCGCAGGGTCCAACTCGTCCCAGTGGTGTTGCCGTCGTACACGAGGATGTGAGATTTGACATTGTTTGCGGCGTCGTCTTCGCGCAGGAGCACGATTTCGTCACGACCGTCGCCGTCAATGTCTCCGGTGGCCATATCGTAGTACTTGTAGGGGGAGCTGATGCTCCACTGGCCAGCGACCGCCACCTGCCCCGGCTGGACCACGGGATCGAAGACTTTGGCTAGACCACCTCTGCTGGCCAGGATCTCCTGATCGCCATCGCCGTTGAAGTCGCCTAAGGTAACGTCTGTCCATCCGGTGTCGTCTGATTGCCAATCCACTTCCTCGTAGCCGCTGGGAACGTTCGGATCTACCACCTTGATGCGGCCATTGCCTTCCAGCAGAACCAACTCGTCGTCTTGTACGGCCAACCCCAATGCTCTCTGCTCAGCCCAGGGGCTGACGAGAAGCATCACGGGTGCCATGATGATGGTAAGGGCCAGGCAGGCCGTCCACCATATTGACTTGCGCATTGATTGTCCTCCTATTGAACAAAGTGAATGCCGGCAAGCTGTCCGGCACTTGCTGGTGGGGATTATAGCACAACCCCAGATATGGGCAAGAACGAGCCTCTATCTGTCAGGCTGTCACGTCTGCTGCGATCGCCACGATAGCAGATGTCGCAGATCACGATCCCGTATCTCAACATGCAGCAGTTGATGTCCCCGGCAGTAGGCGTTCTCTTGCAGCGCTTCTTCAAGACTGCTCCATCGCTGGAGGTAGAGCTCGTCGTTGCTGATCACTCGCCAGAAGCCGCCGCTTTTGAATATGCAAAGCACGTGTGCAGCGTGCAGTAACCCAACCTCGAAGGGGTTGATGGCAATGGTGACCACGTAGCAGTCGGGTGGGGCATCGCAGAAGGGTAGGACATTCTGGGCCGAGAAGTAGGCCAGTCCATCGCAATCGTCCTCGAAGAGGCCCTGCATCTGGAGTTGCCATTCTATGTACTCCAGGCTCGGCAGGGTGTCGAAAGCGCCGCCCAAGGGCTCCTGTTTCCAGCGGACGGCAGTGGGCAGCCACTGTCCATATGCTTCCAGAGAGGCGTGGGAACGCTGCTGCCACGGAAGGTGGGGACGCCACAGGTCTACCAGCCGTGAGAGTGGCACTTTTCCCCAGCGGAACCAGGTCTTGAGGCCGAATACGTAGAGGGCTACCAGGCATCGTTGTATCATAGTCTCAGGTCTCAGCCTTGTTCCGGCTTCTTCTGGGGCTTCGCCAAATGCTCTTGGAACCACTCGATGGTCAGCCGCAGCCCTTCCTCCAGCACCACTTGCGGTTGCCAGCCCAGCACTCGCCGCGCCTTGCTGATGTCCGGCCGGCGGGTTTGGGGATCGTCCTTCGTGCGCTCGTCCGCCGGTGTCACAAACACGATTTCCGAGGAACTGCCGGAGACTTCCAGTACCTTGTGGGCGAACTCGAGAACGGTCATTTCGTGCGGGTTGCCCAGGTTGACCGGGTACACCTCGTCGGACAGCAGCAGACGGTAGAGCCCCTCCACCATGTCCGAAACGTAGCAGAAGCTGCGGGTTCGCGCCCCATCGTCGTAGACCGTCAGTGGCTCTCCCAGCAGCGCCTGCTTGACGAAATTGGGCACCACGCGGCCATCGTCCAGTCGCATGCGGGGGCCGTAGGTGTTGAAGATCCTGGCAGTGCGCGTCTCCAGGCCGTGAGCCCGATGGTAGGCCATGGTCATTGCCTCGGCGTAGCGTTTCGACTCATCGTACACGCCGCGCGGGCCGATGGGGTTCACATTGCCCCAGTACGTCTCGGGCTGTGGATGCACTTTGGGGTCACCGTACACCTCGGAGGTGGACGCCAACAGGTAGCGCGCTCGCTTGACCAGGGCTAATCCCAGCGTCTTGTGCGTGCCCAGCGCTCCTACTTTGAGGGTCTTGATTGGCTTCTCCAGATAGTCCACAGGACTGGGCAACGACGCCAGATGCAGGATGACGTCCAGCGGACCGTCCAGGTGGATGTATTCGGTCACGTCGTGGAAGATGAAATGGAAGCGGCGGCGACTGGTCAGGTGAGCGATGTTATCCGCAGACCCAGTGACCAAGTTGTCCATGGCGATGACCTCGTGGCCTTCGGCCAGGAGGCGGTCGCAAAGGTGCGAGCCGACAAAGCCAGCACCGCCGGTGACAAGAATGCGCATGTTCTCCTCCCCTAGACCTCGTTCTCTCCCCTATGCTCACGCCGGAAGACGCCTAGAGTGAGCATGAAGATGAACGCCAAATCCACCAGGAAAATCGAATTGTCAATCAGGCCGTGCGCCGCGGTGGCCACCAGGCTGGCTAGTAGGCCCAGCAGGGGCGCTCGTCGGTCCGCGTTGGCTGTGCGTCGCCACGCTCGCCACCCGGTCCTGAAGCCAGCCACCACCAGCCAGAGGCCAACCGCCAGCCCCAGCAGCCCCAGTCGCGTCCAGAAGTCCAGTATGACATTGTGCGGATGGCTCAGGTTCAGTTCCTCCCAGGCTGCTGGTAGCACGTAGCGGGTGCGGTACTCGTAGAGGAAGTTGTCCAGTCCTACTCCTAGCCAGGGATGGTCGAGCGCCATGTTTACTGCCCCTCGCCACAGTCGCAGGCGGATGAAGCTCGTGCCCTGGGTGAAATCGAACAGCCCAGCGAAGCGCTCCGTGTGGAAAAGGGGCATCATGGCCAGCCCAGCCACCAAGAGGAAGGCCAAGGCGATGACCAACGGCCGCCGCCGCTTCATGCTACCGCCAGCAAGCGAGCCGGCCAGTCCCAGAAAGAGCACAGCCGCTGGCAGTCCGAGCAGTAATGCCCCCTTGCTGAAGGTGACGATGCAGGCCAGGCCGATAGGGATCATCAGCAGGCCGTAGGCCCAGCGCCGCCAGCGGGTGCGTCCGTACGCCATCACCGCGCCCAGCAGTGGCACGATGCGATCCAGGTACAGCCCCAGATTGTTGGGTGAGCCGTATAGCGCTCGAACCCGCCACACCCCTTCCACGTCCACCCGCCCCTGCCCCGTAGCCAACTGCCACAGGCCCACGGCGCTTACCGCCAGCGCGCCCAGCACTAGCCCGTCCATCAGAGGCCAGAGGGACAACGGCTTTCCATCGCCTCGCTGCGCACGACTTATCAACAGGTAGAACAGAGCGGACTCCAGGATGACCACGCGAAACTCACGCTGGGCCACGCCGGTGTTTCGAGCTGTCAGCAGCGAAAGGGCGGATACGGCGACGAATGCCAGGACAGGCCAGTCCAGATTCGCCATGCGTGGTTCGTGATGCGTGATGCGGCGGCGAAGCCAGTGGAAGGCCAACAGCACTGTGCCCAAGAGGGTGAAGATCTCGACGTGTGAGAACTGGCGCCCCAGGATGGTTTTTGGGCGCAGGAAGAGGGGGATGGCAAAGGCGATCAGTGGCAGTACCAGATCGAACCGCAGCGCCAGTAGCAACGCCAATAGGCTCAGGCTGAGCAGGTCTAGCACCAGCCAGGGGGAGAAGGCGAAAAGCGCTGCTGCTGCAACGACGCACGCTACCTGCCAGCGTTCGTCCAGGCAGTGGAAGCGCGCGGCCACGGTGCCCAGACGTTTCCCAACCCAGCGCAGGCTCTCCCGCGTCGCCGGGCGACAGGCCAGACGCACTCCGTTGGCGATGGTCAGCAAAGCGAGAAGCCCCAAGCCTCCCAGCAGCCATGTCTGCCCGGGGCTCTGCTCGCGACTGACGATAATCCGCCGGATGGCCCACTGGCCCCAGCCGCCGGTAGCGACGATGCGTGCTTGGTGCAAGCCATCGTCCAGGCCGCGAGCCAACGTCACTCGTTCGTGTGCCGAGAGCGGATCGTAGAGGGTGAGGTTGGTCTTGCCGTCTCCGTCCCGCGGCAGAGCGTTGGCTGGCTGTCCATCCACACTCACCGCGAAGTAAGCCCAGTACGGCCCCCGCTGGATATCCAGGTCGAGCCGCGTGCCCAGGAAGGCGAATTCCAACGTGTCGCCGTTCTGGCTGACATCGGCAGCCTCGGCAGTGATTTGCCAGTTGCCCCTGTAGCGGAGAGCGGGGTGATCCGGCGCGTGTATTCCCGGAGGGAGGAGCGGGGCTTCGCTGGCTGCCTCGCTGAGCGTTGTCAGCGCTGGTCGAGGCTGTCTTGCCTGGTCAACCAGAGCGAATCCCCAGTGAGCATCGTCGGGAGCAACGTCTGGGTGGTAGCTGGCCCAGAACATGAGCCCCAGCCAGGGCCAGTCGCGTCTTGCCCGCTCGAAGGCCCCAACGATGTAGTCAGCCTGCGTCGCCTCGTTCACTTGTCCCCAAATGGAGGGCGCACCCGCCCAGCCAGGCGGCGGCGCGTTCCAGCCGAATTCCACGGCCCACAGCGGCGTGTGCGCATCGTTGTGCCGCTCCATCACCTCCCGTACCAGGGCAATCCGCCCGAAGTTCAACACGTCCGGGCTCAGCAGCGGGTCGTCAGGGCCGGCATTGAAGCCATAGGGCTTGGCGGCGGCGATGTCGAACCATTCGGCTGCGCCTATCCGGTAGAGTTGATCCAGATAGGTGATGTCGCTGAGGTTGGCGCCGCCCGTCTCCACGGTGGGCGCCAGGCCCCCCAGCAAGACCCAGGCGGTGGGGTCGGCTGCCTTCACCTGCACGAAGCCTTCGCGCAGCAATCCGAGGTAATCTGCAGGGTCGGCGGAGCGTGCGCCCCAGTGCGGGGCGATGTTTGGCTCATCCCATATCTGGTAAAAGTCCACCATCTCCCCGTAGCGGCGGGCGAAGGCGGCGGCGAAGTGGCCGAAATCGGCTCGCTCACGTGGGGGGGCGAAACGGTTGCTGGCATCCGCTTCGGCTCGGGCCCAGGCGGGCGAGGTATCCAGCACGGCGATGAGGTGCAGGTCCTGCTGTGCAACGGTCTGCACGATACGGTCCCAGGTAGCCCACTCGAACTGATCCGGCTGCAGCTCGATATCTGCCCAGGGGAAACGCTGCCGCAGCCAGTTCAGGTCGGCTGCCTGGAGGTCATCCAGCGCAGCAGCCAGTCCGGCGTCATCGTACTGTTCCAGCGCCACGTTGACCCCCAGCCGCTCGTGGACGGCGGGAGTGATCGCTGGCGGTGGGCCGTAGGTTACGCCGCGCGCCGCCCAGCGAGCGCTCCGCCATAGCCCACTCCCTGCGCCAACGAAAGCCAACACGAGCAGGAGGTGCAGCGCCAGTATCAGAAACGGTCGCCAGGTTTCAGTGCGGATGGGTATTGACGTCGTATTGCCTCCGCGCATAGTCTCGAAATCGTACCACAGAATCGCCGTTTTGGGAAACGGGGATAGCATCTTCATTTGCGCAAACCCGCCTCCTCCTGTAAAATGCATAGTAGGTGAAACGCGAAGCGCCAAGCGCCCCTACTCAAAGAAGCGGAAGCCATCAGCGGATGAATCGGATAGGATGCGAGAGAGTCCGCTCGATCCGCTGACGATCTTGTGGTGTCTCAGAGGCATCGCAAAGTGCAAAGCGCCAGACGCAGGAGGAGGCCGACGATGGGCGAGGAAGCCAACCATGAAGAGCAAGAGACTGTAACGGTGGAAGGCGAAGAACTCAGGGACGTCCAGGCGGAGACGGTGCACCTGTACCAGAGCGGGGCGAGGACGATCACCGCCAAGCAGGTGACCGTGGAGCAGGGCAGCGTGCGGCGCATCGAGGCGGAGACGGTCAGCCTGACCCAGGGCGGCGTGCAGACCATCCAGGCTGGACAGGTCGAGTTGCAGCAAGGCGGGGCTGTATCGGTGCGCAGCGAGGATGTGCGGTTCACTCAAGGCGGAGCGATCGTTGTCGCCGGAGAGGCCGTGAGCCTGAGCGACTCGATGACCATGGTGGTTGTGGGCGACCAGGTGAGGATCGAGAACAGTCGCGCGCTGCTGCTGCTGGCCGGTTCCGTCGAGGGGGACGTGCAGACCGTCCTTGATAGGGAGACGGCCATCGCCTTCGGCGCTGCCGCCGGCCTGATCTGTGGCCTGTTCTGCCTGTTGAAGGGATTGCTCAGCCGCAGGGAGTAGGTGAAAGGGGGATGACCATGGCGAGCAGTAGATACGCTGGCGACCGGGCCGCGAAGTGGATGCGTTGGGTTGCCCGTGGGATAGGCACGCTGGCCGCAGTATTCTGGCCGCTCGCCTTGTTGGCCAGCGCGATCGGTGAGGCGATCGGGGGCGAATTCGAGCGGTCGCTGGAAGGGGCGATGCTGGCAGCGCTGGTGATCGTTGCGGTGGTCGGTGTTGCCATCGCCTGGCGGCGGGAAGCGATCGGTGGGGCGATAGCGGTCATCGCCGGCGTTGCCCTGTGCATCTTCGCCTACGTCACCGCCGGCGCCAGGGAGGGCTTGGCCATGGCGGTTTCCGGTGGGCCCTTCCTGTTGGCCGGCGTTCTGTTCCTCGCCAGTAGGTGGCGATCCCGGTGAGCGGGTGTGGTGTGGTACGAACTTGATGTGACATTGCCTGGCTATCGTCGGGGAATCTGGTTCGATAGCGTCGGATGGGAGTAGCTGTCGATACTCATAGTCGTGATGACGAATCTTGTTGAGATAAGGAGTAGCTCGGAGAATGACCACATTGGAATTGCAAGCTGAACCCCGCACTACTGTGGGGCGGAGGCTGAAGACACTGCGAGACCAGGGCTACGTGCCTTCTGTGCTCTATGGGCATGGCATCTCCTCGCAACCGTTACAGGTCGAGGAACGGGCACTGAGGTTGCTGTTGGCGCGCGGTGGAGCGCACAACATTGTCTCTCTCTCCATCGCTGGCACAAAGGAATCGCACATGGTGCTAGTGCGCGAGATCCAGCGTGATCCCCTGAAGCCACTTGTACTGCATGTGGACTTCTATCGCGTGGTGATGACGGAGAAACTGCAGGCTCATGTGCCCCTGGTCATCGTTGGTGAATCGCCAGCTGTTGTCGATGGCTTGGGTGCGTTGGTGCAGAACCTGGACAGCGTGGAGGTAGAGTGTCTGCCGGGTGATCTGCCGTCATCCTTTGAGGTGGACATAAGCGTCCTGGAGCGCACGGACCAGAACGTCACCGTTGGCGACATCGCGTCGCCCCAGGGGGTGGAGATTCTGGACGCTCCGGAAACGGTCATCATCAGCGTAGCCATCGCACGCGTGCTGGAGGAGGAAGAGGAGGCGGAAGTGGAGATCGCTGTTCCTGAGCCGGAGGACGTTGAGGTCGTGGCCAAGGGCAGGGCGGCGAAGGGCATCGAAGGGGAATCCGAGGAAGATTAGCTAGATCTGGCTCTGCGTGGGGGCAGCCACATGGCTGCCCCCTATGTCCTATTCTTCGTTCTCAATCTGCGGCATAACCTCCCGCGTCCACTGCAAGGGATCCACAGCCACGTCTCCCACCCGCAGCTCCCAGTGCAAGTGGTCGCCAGTGGATAACCCCGTGCTCCCCACGCGGCCCAGTGGATCGCCCTGCGCTACCTCATCCCCTTCCTCGACGAATATCCGCCACAGGTGCCAGTAGCCACTGTGCACGCCCGCGCCATGATCGAGGATCAGCGCATTGCCACGTACGGTCAGTTGTTCGGCCAGGACGACTTGGCCCGCTGCAGGCGCCAGCACCAGCGCGCCCTGCTTCGCTCCGTAGTCCACCCCGGCGTGATAGCTGCTCACTGGACCGCCGTTGTACGACCGTCGCTGCCCGAAGAGGGAGGTCACAGACCACATCGGGCGTACTGGGATAGCAAAGTGCCCCTGCCACAGGGGCTCTGGAGCGCTCACGGCCCAGATTGCCGCCAGTCGCTCCCGCTCGCGCCGCAGCAACTCGGGATCCAGCAGCCTGCTCGTTGCTGGCGACAGATAGATGTGCCCGGTGTCGAAGTCCCCTGCCTGCACGAGGACGCCGGCGCTTGACGTCCACTGCTTGCCGTGGTCATCCAGCGCTTCCAGGGCCAGGGAATGCGGCCCTGGAAGCGCCAGCGCGTGCACCCCTGCCAGCGCCCAGTAGCGCCACTCACCTCCAGTGTCTGCCTCCTCGGTGACCCAGTGCAGCGCATGGTCATCGAACGTCCCTGTCAGAGTCAGTGGTCTGCTGGCTTCTACAGCTATCGTCCACGTCTGCCCCTGGATCGGCGCTTCCGACGGCATACACAGTGCGATGATGGGTTCCGGCAGCGTTGCGGGGAACTCAATGGCTGGCCGCGGGATCAGCAATCGCTCACCGACGGAGATCAAGTCGGGGTTCGAGAGATCGTTGGCGGCCGCGACCGCTTCCACAGAGGTGCCGTAGCGCGCCGCCAGCTCGCCCAACGTATCACCCGGCCGAACGGTGTGAATTATTCCCGCAATGGGGAGCGGCGCCGCCAAGGCAAGTGGCGCTGACAGCAGCAACAGGCTCAGAAGAAGCCACACCGTCGCAGCGCAGTGCCGCCCGCGTTTCATACGCGTCCCTCCACGGATTCCCGACTCGACGCTGCTATGTATTCGGGCTTCAGCGCGGCGATGTAGGGTTGGTTGCGGTGAAGCTGGCGGAGGTCGAGGCCGTAGCCGAAAACGAACCTGTTGGGGATGTCGAAGCCGACGTAGTCCAGAGGGACCTCGATCACTCGGCGGCTGGGCTTGTTGAGTAATGTGCAGACACGCAGGCTCGCCGGACGGCGGGCCTGCAGTATGCGCAGCAGGTAGTCCATCGTGCGGCCTGTGTCCACTATGTCCTCGACGATAAGAACGTTGCGGCCACCGATTGGCTCATCCAGGTCTTTGAGGATGCGCACTACTCCCGTGGTCTCAGTACTGTGGCCGTAGGAAGAAGTGGCCATGAAGTCAATGGCATGGGGTACGCTGATGTGGCGCATCAAGTCGGTCAGGAAGAGGACGCCTCCCTTGAGCACGGCGATGAGCAGCAAGTCCTGGCCCTTGTAGTCAGCGCTGATCTGCTGTCCCAGTTCAGCCACGCGCGATTGGATCTCTTCGGAGGTGATGAGGATGTCAGCTATGTCGCTGATCGGCATGTGGTAAGCCTCCGTGATGATTTCTACAGCGAGATGCCTGTGATACGCCAGCGTTGGCGGCCACGCGGCCGCTGCCACCAGCGTGACCAGGGCAAACCCCAGGCCCAGGCCATACCATCGTGTGCCGCATCGCCGAGGTAGAAGGTCGCCTGGTGAGCCTCACTCCCACGCTGTAGCGCCACCTCCACGCGAGCGGCAAAAGCATCGTAGCCATCGGGGAGCTGTATCGGCTCGCAGCAGTGGCTCCAGTAAGTAGCCGGCCCGACCTGAACCTGCGCCCCTGGCACGAGCGATGCCAGTTCCTTCACCTGCACTCGCTGCTTGCCTGCGCGCTGGGCTATCCAGGCGTCATCTCCAGGCGGATACCCTGGCAGCGTTACCGCCCACCACTGCAGCGCTCCCGCTACGTCGCCCGCGTCCAGGGCCTCGAGGCAGGAAGCGACCACGGCATCGGGCGCTGCTGCCGCCGCAGGCCAGAAGTGCATGGCCAGGGCCAGGACGGCTAGCAAGACAGCACTGCTCAGCAGGCAGGCGAGGATCAGCCTCGGCGCTCTCATGCCTCTGCCACCTCCCTCTGCCACCACTTCTCATCTGCCACCTCTTCTCAGATGAAGACCAGAATGCACTGCTTCGGCGGGAAGCGTCTCCTGAGCATTTTACCTCACCTTACCGGTCTCGGCAAGCCGCTGGCGGAACATGGGCGACCGTAGTAGCGACTTCAGTCGCTTTCGCAGCGGGAATCACGACTGAAGTTGTCACTACGTGTCCCCAACACCATACGTTCATGCCGTCGTCACCAGACTCTGCATATGAAGCCCTTGAGATATGCCCCCTGGGGGAAGGACAGCAGAACGGGGTGATCGGGCGGCTGCCCCAGCCACTCCAGGATCTGCACGTCTCGTCCGGCGTCCACACTCGCTCCAAAGACCACCTTTTGGAACAGGTCCGCTGAGATCAGGCCGGAGCAGGAGAAAGTGGCGAGGATGCCACCCGGACGCAGAAGTTTCAGTGCCAGTAGGTTGATGTCCTTGTAGCCTCGGGTGGCCGATTGGATCTGCCTTTTCGTGTGGGCGAACTTGGGCGGGTCGAGGATGATCAGATCGAACTGCTGCTCCGTGTCGCGGAAGCTGCGCAGTACTCCAAACACGTCGCCGGCGATCTGTTCTGCTTGGCAGTCCGGATCGAAGCCATTGAGCGCCAGGTTGCCCTCGGCCAGTTCCAGTGCCTCGAACGAACTCTCGACGTTGGTCACGTGCTTCGCGCCCATGGCCAGCGTGTAGACGGCGAAAGCGCCCGTGTAGGCGAACGCGTTGAGCACTTCCTTCTCGGCTGCGTAGGCCGCAACGCGTTGCCGGTTCTCCCGCTGATCCAGGTAGAAGCCGGTTTTCTGTCCTGCGGTGATGTCTACGGAGAAGCGATGGCCATGTTCCCGTATTTCCGTCAGGGGCGGAGGCATCTTGCCCGCCAGCAGGCCAGCGTACGGCTCCAGCCCCTCCTTGTGGCGCACGGCCACATCGCTTCGCTCGTAGATGCCTCGTGGCTTCTTCATCTCGTGCACCATCCCCATCAGCAGTTCGATGATGGTCTTCTTCTTCCGCTCGATGCCCGCGGTCAGAAACTGCGCCACCAGCCAGTCACCGTAGCGATCCACTACCAGCCCGGGCAGCCCGTCGCTCTCAGCGTGCACCAGCCGGTAGGCGGTGGTCTCGGGGTCAGCGGCCAGCGCAGCGCGGCTGGCGATGGCGCGCTGCAACCGCCGTTTCCAGAAGTCTCGGTCGATCTGCTCCTTGGCGTCCCAGGTCAGCAGCCGCACGGTGATCTGAGAGCGGCGGTTGAGGTAGCCGCGGGCCAGCCACTCGTCGGTGGCACTGACTACGTCCACCACATCACCATCGGCAGCTTCTCCTTCGATGCGCCGAATGGCGCCGGAGAAAAGCCAGGGGTGACGGTTGATGACTGGTTTCTCTCTGCCGGGTTTCAGGAGCACTCTGGCCATGTATGCCCTCCTCAGGATCGGTCAAGCAACATGCAGCGCACAACATCGTGTGACCTGCTGCGTACTGCGTGTTCCGTCTACCGTGCGCCTCGCGTCAGCCTGTGGAAGCGCAGTTGCAGCACACGCTGCGTGGCTGCCGTGACCCGCGTCCGTTCGTCCTGCCGATAGCCTACCACCCAGGCGATGCCTGATCGGCCGACCAGCAGCGGCCAGCGGCTGCGCAACTCCCGCGGCAGCTTGACGTTGATCATGAAAGCGGAGAGCTCAGCAGTCCGGCCGCCCATGCCCAGTGGCTGAAAGCGGTCGCCCGGCTGCCTGGGCCGCAGATGCAGCTCAACGCCCGCTTCCTCAGCGTCCAGGAAGGCCTGCCAGCGGTCGGCGTTTACCTCCCATCCGGCTGGCAGTTCCGCGTGTGTCAGCAGGGTGGTCTCGACACGCCAGTCCGTATTGGGCATGGTGACGGCGCCGGGGACAGGTAACATGAGCTGCGGCGCGTGCAGCAGCGGAAGATTGGGCGGCGACGGTTCGTACTCCTCCTCCGCGACCACCAGGCAATCGTAGCCGAGTGTGAGCATAAGCCCTTGGGGCAACGTGGCCTGCGCTCCAGTGGACTTCTCCCGCGCCAGCCACAAAGCGTCCTCGATGTGCACGAAGCTGACGTTGCGCAAGCTGTGCCGCAACCGGTGCACTGCCTCGCGCAACGTGGCTCTTTGCAGGCTGCGTGGCAGGGCCCTCCATGCCGTCAAGTCGAACTCGACGGATCTCTCGCCTTCGGCGATGACCGATTGCGTCCAGGCCTGTTCGAGCGAGGCTCGCAGCAGAGCGTAGTCGTCGGCGATGACTCTTGCCGAGCGGCGAAGGATGTCTCGCACCTGCGGATTGTATGTTTCCAGTAGGGGCAGGAGCTTGTGGCGCAACCGGTTGCGGTGTAAGGTCGTATCCAGATTGGAACGGTCGAAGCGGGGTTGCAGACCGTGTGCCAGGCAGTAAGCTTCGATCTGAGAGCGTGGGACTTCCAGAAGTGGACGGACCAACCGCAGCCCGCAGGTATCCGGTTGCTCACCAGCGGGCAGCAGCGGTAGTCGCAGCGTGTCCAGTGGGGTCACCGGCAGCATCCCCCGCAGGCCTGCCAGGCCTGCGCCTCGAAGCCAGTGCATGAGCACCGTCTCGGTCTGGTCGTCACCATTGTGCCCCACGGCGATGGTGTGCGCTCCGATTTGCCGGGCAACGCGGGCCAGGAAAGCGTAACGGGCCTGGCGAGCGATCTCTTCCAAGGCGATGCCCGGCCTGGCAGCCAGCGCGGGCACATTCACCCTCTCCACAGTGCAGGGCAACTCCCAGGCTGCAGCGGTCTTGCGCACGAAGGCTGCGTCAGCGTCCGCTTCGGCGCCGCGAATCCCGTGATGGAGATGTGCCACGTGAAGCTGAAGCCCGTATTCGGACCCTGACTGGTGCAGGACGTGCAACAGGCACAGAGAATCCGGGCCGCCTGAAACCCCGACCACCAGCTTTTCACCGATGGTGAACAACTGGTGTCGCTCAATAGTACGTCGCACCCAGGTCAATAGATCTCGCTTCACGGTTGAGCCTCGCGCGGTTGCCATTAGGTACCAGGGCGTTCTTGATCACTGGGCACTGATTCCTGGTACCTGACCCGCACATGGATTATACCACTCGTTTTCCCTCTAAGCCAACTTGTGGTATAATGTTTGGTGGTTCTGGGGCGAGACTGCTCGCCGCGGCCGAAAATCATGCTTCAGGAGAAAACGTGTGGCTAGCCCTCTCAACTGGTTACTGGGCCTCTTCTCCCTGGATGTAGGCATTGATCTGGGGACGGCCAACATACTGGTCTACGTTCGTCGCAAAGGAATCGTGATCCGTGAGCCTTCCGTGGTGGCTATCGAAACCAAAACGCAGAAAGTTCTGGCTATCGGCGAGGAGGCGAAGGCGATGGTGGGTCGCACGCCCGCCAATATCGTGGCCATTCGCCCACTGCGGGATGGTGTCATCTCTGACTTCGATGTCACAGAGAAGATGTTGCACTACTTCATCCATAAGGTACATGAGCGCATGGTGATGCGCGTTCCCCGCCCGCGAGTAGTGGTGGGGATTCCCAGCGGCGTGACTGAGGTGGAGAAGCGGGCGGTGTATGACGCTACTACCAGCGCTGGAGCGCGGGAGGTCTACCTCGTTGAGCAACCTATGGCCGCAGCCATTGGCGCCGGGCTGCCTATCACCGAATCCACCGGCAGTATGATCGTGGACGTCGGTGGTGGTACCACAGAGGTCGCGGTGATCTCTCTCGGCGGCATCGTCGTCTCTCGCTCTCTGCGTGTCGCCGGTGACGAGATGGACGAGAGTATCATCAACTACGCCCGCCAGAAGTACAATCTGCTCATCGGCGAGCGCACCGCGGAGCAGGCCAAGATCGATGCTGGCTCCGCCTACCCGCTGGAGGAAGAGTTGATGGTCACCCTGCGCGGCCGCAACCTGATCACCGGGCTACCCGAGGCCGTGGACGTCAGCAGTGTGGAATTGCGAGAAGCGTTGAGTGGTCCCGTCAGCGCCATCGCCCAGACGGTCAGGGATGCCATCGACGCGACCCCACCGGAGCTGATCTCTGACCTAATGCAGCATGGCATTGTCCTCTCTGGTGGCAGTTCGCAGTTGCGAGGGCTGGACGAGCGACTGAGCGAGGAAACGAAGATGCAGGTGCGCGTCGCTGAAGACCCCATGACCTGCGTAGCCCTGGGGTCAGGCATGATTCTGGAAGAGTTGGACACGCTGCACAAGGTGCTGACCGACATGCAGCGGAGGGGCGTAACGCGTTAAGCCGCCAAGCCATGAAGAGTCCGCGCAGAAGCTCAGTCGTACCCCTTCTCCTCATAGCTTTCACTATCGTAGCCCTCGTCCTGCACGAAGTTGGTTATCTGCAAGCAGCGGAGGATGTTGTCCTTCGCCTCGTCACGCCCGTCCAATCGTGGTTCAGCAACCGGGCCCGTGGCGTCGGCGATGTGGTGCAGACCATCCGGGATCTGCGCACCCTCCGTGACGAGAACGCCCGCCTGCGCCAAGAGAATGACGCCCTGATCATTGAGAACGTGCAACTCAAAGAGGCAGAGGCAGAGAATGAACGTTTGCGCCGTCTACTGGACTTCACCAGGACCAATCCCTCCTACGACTACCGCGGCGGCGAAGTGGGCGCCCGCGTGATTGGACATGACCCCAGCGCCTATCTTGACTTCGTCATCATTGACCTGGGGGAGAGACAAGGGGCCTCATTGCGCATGCCGGTGGTGACCGAGAGGGGGCTGGTCGGGCGCATCACCGAGGTGCACGACACCTCCTCCGAGGTGCTGCTGATCACTGATGTCAACAGTGCGGTCACTGCTCTGATCCAGACATCCCGTGCCATGGGTGTCGTGCGCGGGTTGGCGGGCGGCGGGCTTCTGCTCGATCAGGTTCCACAAGACGTTGAGGTTCACGAGGGGGAAATCGTCATCACCTCGGGACTGGGCGACGGCTTCCCCAGGGGTCTGGTCATCGGTCAGATCAGCAACGTGTATCAGCGGGATTACGAGATGTTTCAACAGGCACGCGTGCGCCCCACTGTGGATTTTCGCAATCTGGAGCAGGTGTTGGTGATCACCAACTTCGTGCCTATTGCCGACCCGCATAATCTGCCCGAAGAAGCCGAGACCATCGGCCCGTGAGCTCAAGCCCAAGGGAGGTTCGTCATCAGTTCCTACCTCTACGTGCCGCTTCTGGCTGTCGTTGCGCTGCTGCAAGTGACTGTCGCCCCACGCGTCACCATCCTGGGGGCCAAGCCAGATTTCATGCTCTTGGCTGTAGTAGCCTGGAGCCTGTTGCGCGGGACAGGGGAGGGGATCATCTGGGGCTTCGTGGGGGGACTTTGTCTGAGTCTCTTCTCCGGCGGGCCGTTTGCTGTTCCGGCACTGGCGCTAATCGCTGTGGGCTTCTTCTCCGGACTGGGACACACGAACATCTATCGAAGCCAAATCACCCTACCTCTCGTCACTACGCTGGTAGCCACCCTGATCTACGGGTCGTTCTTCCTATTCCTCTTGTACATCACAGGACGCTCAGTCGTCTGGCTTGATACCCTGTTGCGCGTGATGCTGCCTTCCATGGTATTCAATGGTCTACTCATCATACCCGTCTACGTCGCCTTTCGCTGGCTCCACCACAGGACAGGGCACGAGGAGCTGCGATGGTGAGCTCTCGGAGGCCGCGGCGGTCCATGTCCCGCGTCCTGTTGTTGCGCATCGCCGTCGTACTGGCATTCGTCACCCTGGCCGGCCAGCTTTGGCGATTGCAGATCGTGCAGGGCGATACATTCCGCTGGAGAGCCAACAACAATCGCTTCCGGATCCTGCCCGAGCTGGCGGCACGGGGCGTGATCTACGACCGCCAAGGGTACATTCTGGCCCGAAACCTGCCGCGGTATCAGGTGGTGGTAGTACCCGAGGATCTGCCTGAAGAAGAAGCGGAGCAGGCACGTGTGCTGCGGCGGCTGATACGGTTGCTGGAAACGCCGTCCCCAACTTCGGCAGGGGCGAACGGCCATTCGCCCGTACCGGCGACCGGACGGTCGCCCTCGCTTGAGGAAACCCTCCCTGTCACCGAGACAACGTCGGCAAGCCCCGCCCCAGCCTTTCCCTCGCTGGAAGAGCTGCAAGCCAAGATCTCAGAAGCTGCTCAGGAGAGTGTTTTCCGTCCTGTGCTGGTGAGCGATAACACCCCGCGTGATGCTGCACTGCTGATTCAAGAGGAGAGCGGCAATCTACCAGGTATCCAGGTTCAGGTGCGGCCCCGTCGAGAGTATCCCAGCGGCGCACTGACCGCTGCCATCGTCGGCTACACAGGGCCGATTCCCCGTGAGTCTGTGGATGTATACGTTGAGCAGGGATACGCTCAGACGGACGAGATTGGCCTGGCGGGCCTGGAAGCGACCTTTGAGGATGCACTGCGCGGTGAGGCAGGCTACAGGGCGATCGTTGTGGACGTGTATGGTCGCGAAGTGCGCGGCATTGGCCAGCCACAGTCACCCGTTCCGGGCCACAACCTGGTTCTGACCATTGACCTGGAGTTGCAGCGGGTGGTGGAGGAGGCGCTGCGCAACGGTCTTGAGTCGGCCTACCGGCGCGCAGGCGTGGCCATTGCCATGGATCCCAGGAATGGTGCTGTCCTGGCTCTGGTCACCTTGCCCAGCTACGACAACAACCTCTTCGCCCAGGGGATCTCTGCCAAGGCCTATGCGGAGCTCACCGAAGATCTTGACCACCCCTTGGTCAACCACGCCATCAGTGGCATCTATCCCCCGGGTTCTATCTTCAAGATCATTCCTGCCGCCGCTGGGTTGGAGGAAGAGGTGATCACTCCCCGAACCCTGCTGGGCGACAGCGAGCGATTGGATGGGGCCAACGACGGTGTGATCTGGTTGCCCAACAAGTACTTTCCATGGGACCGGCGCCAGGATCAGCCTTTCTACTGCTGGGCCCATAAGCTCGGGTATGGCCACGGGCGCATCAACGTGGTGACGGCCCTCGCAGTGTCGTGTGACGTTTTCTTCTATCAGTTGTCTGGTGGCTATGTGAGGTTTGAAGGCCTGGGTCTGGAGACCCTCGACCAGTACGCCCAACTCTTTGGTCTGGGGCAGCTTACTGGCATTGACCTGCCTGCTGAGAATCCCGGCTTGGTACCAGACGCCAAATGGAAGCGGCAGGTCTACGGTCAGAGCTGGGTCACCGGCGACACCTACAACATAGCCATCGGCCAGGGCTATGTTTTGGCCACACCGCTGCAGATGCTCAACGCCACCGTTGCGGTGGCCAACGGTGGCTATCTCTATCGCCCCAGGTTAGTCTATCGAACCACGGATGCGAACGGAAAGGTGCTTCAGGACTTTGCCCCAGAGTTGATCCGGGAGCTGCCCATTGCTCGCGAGCATCTGGAGGTGGTGCGCCAGGGAATGTATGAGGTGGTCAACTGGGAGCATGGCACGGCTGCCGATGCAGCGCTGCCCAACGTCGCCGTGGCTGGCAAGACGGGCACGGCGGAGTTCTTCATCGATCGGGACCAGGATGGCTGGCCCGACCGAGACGCCGAGGGCAATCTCCCTACCCACGCCTGGTTCACTGCCTTTGCCCCCTACGAAGACCCTGAAATCGCTCTAGTGATCCTCATTGAGGGCGGGGGCGAAGGCTCGAAGGCCGCTGTGCCCGTGGCAGTCGAGATCCTGCAGGCCTATTTCGCTCCTGAGGAGCCTCCGGAGTTCACGGAAACAGAAAGTCAGCCGATTGAGCCGATATAGCCGATGGTTTTCTGGTGAGTTTTATCGGTTTCATCGGCTGGATTTGGTTTCATCGGCTTCATCCGCTGATTGATGAGGAGGACCATGGTTAGTAGACGGTGGCGACATTTCGACTATGTCCTGCTGGTTGTCACCCTGTTCCTGATCGCCCTCGGCGTTGTGATGATCTACAGTGCCACCGTCAATACGCCGGAATTGGAGGAATTGACCCGGCG
Organism: uncultured Anaerolineales bacterium; assembly: GCA_965369635.1. Lineage (GTDB taxonomy): Bacteria > Chloroflexota > Anaerolineae > UBA3071 > UBA3071 > UBA3071. The sequence continues at coordinate 21,956 of CBDURC010000001.1, forward strand.
GCAGTTGATCTACGCTGTGGTAGGACTGGGCCTGATGGGCCTGACGGCCGTCATTGACTATCGCCTTCTGAGCAGCCTGGGCCTTGTGCTGTATTGTGCTACTCTGGGGATGCTGGGGGTGGTGTTCGTTGTCGGCCAAGTTCTGGGGGGGGCCCAGCGCTGGATTGACCTGGGGCTTTCCATCCAGCCCTCGGAGTTGGCCAAGCTGCTCACCATCATTGTCTTGGCCAAATTCCTGAGCGATCACCAAGAGGACATCGGACGCTGGCGCTACGTGCTGATGGCTTTGGCCATTTTGATCCCTCCGGTGGTGCTGATCTACCTGCAGCCGCATCTGAGTTCGGCCATAGTGCTCACCGCTGTGGGAGCGGTGATGATCCTCGCGGGCGGCATTCGCTGGCTTCACGTCACGTTGATCGGTCTGGCTGGCGCTGCTGCCGCTCCCGTGCTGTGGTTTTCCCTCAAGGGCTACATGCAGGAACGTGTGCTGATCTTCATCAACCCCCAGGGCGACCTTGCCGCCAGCTACAACATCGAACAGGCGCTGACCAGCATCGGTTCGGGCGGCTGGCTGGGCAAAGGGTTTCTGCACGGCAGTCAGAGTCAGCTAGGCTTCCTGCGTGTGCGCCATGCCGATTTCATCTTCTCTGTCATCGCTGAGGAATTTGGTTTTGTGGGTTCCTTGCTGCTGCTGCTTCTGTTATTCATCATGATTTGGCGGCTGCTGCGCATCGCGGAGATGGCGCGGGATGACTTTGGCCGCTTGATTGTGGTGGGGATGGCCACCATCATCTTCGTCCAGAGCGTGATTAACATAGGCATGAATCTACATCTCTTGCCGGTGACGGGCATTCCGCTTCCATTTGTCAGCCATGGCGGCAGTTCGTTGGTCACCCTGCTGCTGGGACTGGGATTGGCGCAGAGCGTGGCCATGCGACACCGGAAGATCGAGTTTTAGAGGAATACAGTACTGTGATGGGCGATGTCTCCTGACCGAGCACTGGTTCACCTTGGTCAGGAGACTTTCGGTGAACCATGTTGAGCTGAATTGCGGAGGAATACCGATGCCAGACCTTTCCACACATGATCTGCTTGCGCGAATCCAGGCCGCGGTGGTTGACGTCTTCGCCCTGCGAGATGTTACCGTTGAACGGCAGACCCCGTTCACCGTTCGGCTGCGCGGCCGTTTGCTCATAGCTTCCGACAGGGCCTATGAGCTGGTCTCCACGCGGCTGAGAGTGCTGGGATTCACCACGCTGTTCCGCCACGAAGCCGAGAATGAAAAGGAGAATGACGACGTCATACGAGCCGTTCGCGGCTTCCTGCCCGCAGCCAAGGCGCGGCCGTGGGTGGCCGGCGTGCTCCTGTTGGCCACGATGCTGTCGGTGTTGTACACTGGTATGGGCTTCGGAGCGGAGGATGTCAATGCTCGTCTCAGCCTGTTGGATGGTTGGCCATTCGCCGCAGGACTGCTGGGTACACTGCTGGCCCACGAACTGGGCCACTACTTCGTCGGGCGTCGCCTCGGGGTGCCGGTGAGCTTGCCCTACTTCATTCCCATGCCCTTCACCATCTTCGGCACCATGGGGGCCTTCATCCGCATGAAGGGGCCGGCCGTCAACCGCCGTCGCCTTCTGGCAATGGCTGCAGCGGGACCCCTGGCCGGGCTGGCCGTTGCCATCCCTGTCCTTATCCTTGGCCTTTCCCTATCGGAGATACGGCCTGAGGTCTTGCGCCCGCTGCCAGGGATGGTCGTCTTCAAGGAGGGCAATTCGCTGCTCTACATTGCACTGAAGATGTTGGTCTTCGGCCGGTTCCTGCCCAGCGGCGGCCAGGATGTGTGGCTACATCCGCTGGCCTTTGCCGGCTGGGCTGGGCTCTTTGTCACCGGCCTGAACCTCATCCCTGCTGGCCAGCTCGATGGCGGGCACATCATCTACACTCTGCTGGGCAAGCGAGCACGGGTGCTGACCTGGGTCATCGTCGGCGTCTTGGCAGCGCTTGACCTCATGAACTACTTCCTGTACGGGCAACTCAGTTGGTCACTACTCGTTGTGCTCATCCTCATCTTTGGGAGAGCGCACGCTGCCCCCCTTGACGACGTCACCGAGCTCGACACACCGCGGAAGGCGTTGGCTTTGCTGATGATGTTCGTTTTCGTCCTGACCTTCGTGCCCACTCCCATGGTTGTCCTCTGATAGCCCAGAAGTCTGAGCAGAGGCGCTAGGGAGCAGGGGGGCAGAGGCGCTCTTTGGCTCCCCTGCACCTCGGCTCCTCTGCACCCATGCTCAGTTGCTGCTCGCTCCATCGATGCGCCAGACTGTATCCTCGTTCACCTTCTGCGACGAGGTGTTGATCACCTGCCAGCGGTAGGTACGGTGCTCATCGTTGTCCGCCACGACGTCTGTCCAGATCTCCACCTGTTCCATGCCGCTCAGCTCCTCCCCTAGCGCAACGGCTTCTTCCCCAGAGGGGAGGGCGACGCCGGGGTAGGTGAACTCTAGCACACGGAACGACTTGACGTGGTGCAAATCCAGAGCCTTTGCCTCGTGGCGACCTTTCACCGTCATCAATCCATGCTCGCTGGGCGGCTTGAGTATCTCCGCTTGCCGTTTTCGCTGTGAGGAGAGGAGAAAGGTGAGGACCACTCCTTCGGGATAGAAGGGGTGGTCGGGCGTCTCGTAGCAGAAGGTCAGTGAGGGGCTGCTCGGCTCGTAGCTGCCATCGTCTTGACGCGTGTATGTCTGCTTGCGACACTGCTGGCTGCGCTCGTACAGCCGATGGCGGACGATAACCTCCTCGATGACGCCGTTCCTGTTCTTGGCCACTGTCGTGATCCCACCGCTGCCCTGGAAGTGCTCGACTGTGTAGCCTTTGCCCTTTCCTGCCCAGCGGAAAATGGAAAGCCTGGTGATGGCAGGATCATGGCCATAGCCTCTGATGATCAACTCGTCTGCCTTGCCATCTCCATCCGTATCCACTTGTTCGGGATCATCGATCCGCTTGTCAGCCAGGTAGCCTTGCCCCTTGCCCGGGTGGGTGTCAGGCAGCAACTTGTAGGGCACGAGGAACGCCGAGCGATACGGAATTGGGACGCCCGACTGGTGCGGTGAAATGTCCACCTGGGCATCGTAGATCATGCCTCCTATCGGACCGCGCTCCTCCTGGGCGGAGTCGTAGCGGTAGATAAGCAGCCACTCTTGCTCGCCATCACCGTCTATGTCCACGGTGGGCAACTGCTTGTCCTGCGGTTCCCATGCTTGGGGTATGATGCGTGCAAGGTCCAGGGGGAGTTCGATCCGCTGCTGCTGGGGCGTGCACTGCCGCATGCCGTACATCACTGCAAACACGGCAGCGAGCAACACCATGACTGCGATGGTTCCATTGCGGAGAGAGTCCATAACATGCCTGCCTTCTAGGTAGGGGCGACCGGCCGGTCGCCCCTACTTTTCATGCACCAGCGCCTGCGCCAGTACCTCCTCCATGCGTTCCACCAGGACAAGGTTGAGGTCCCGCTTGACCCGGCGGGGGATATCCACCAGGTCTTTCTCGTTCTTCTTGGGCAGGAGGACTGTCTTCAGCCCGGCCCGATGGGCAGCCAGCAGCTTCTCCTTCAACCCGCCGATGGGCAGCACTCGCCCGCGCAGCGTGATTTCCCCCGTCATGCACACGTCGCGGCGCACGGGCGTTCTGCTGAGGGCGGAGACGAGCGCTGTAACCATGGTCACCCCTCCCGATGGGCCGTCCTTGGGGATTGCCCCTTCAGGCAAGTGAATGTGGATGTCCAGTTTGTCGAACTCGACATCGCCGAATCCGAACTTCTCGGCGTGAGAGCGAGTATAGGAGAGCGCTGCTTGCGCCGATTCCTGCAGCACCTGGCCCAACTGGCCGGTGAGCGTGAGATTACCTTTCCCGTCCATCAGCGTCACTTCCACCGTGGTCAGATCGCCGCCCGCTTCGGTCCAGGCGATGCCTGTGGCCACCCCAATTTCGTTCTGCTCCTGGGCCAAGCCATAGGTGAACTGAGGTGGACCCAGATACTTGGTCAGCGATTTCACTGTGATGCGGCTGGCGGCTGGCTTCCCCTCGGCCACGCGGCGGGCTACCTTGCGGCAGACGTTGGCAATGGCTCGCTCCAGGTTGCGTACCCCCGCCTCGTAGGTGTACTCGCGGATCATCTGCCGCAGTGCCTGCTGCGAAAAACGGAGTTGGTTTGCAGAGAGCCCGTGCTCCTCCAACTGGCGCGGCATCAGGAAGCGCTTGGCGATCTCCAGCTTCTCATCCTCGATGTAGCCAGGGAAGCGGATGACCTCCATGCGGTCTTCCAGGGCTGGCGGAATGGTGTTCAGGATGTTGGCCGTGGTGATGAAGAGCACTTTCGAGAGATCGTAGGGCACGTCCAGGTAGTGATCGGAGAAGGCGTGGTTTTGCTCCGGATCGAGTACCTCTAGCAGAGCGGCCGACGGATCGCCACGGAAGTCCGTGCCGATCTTGTCTACCTCGTCGAGCATGAACAACGGGTTCTTGGTGCCAGCATTGCGCATGGTCTGGATGATGCGCCCCGGCAGGGCACCGATGTAGGTGCGTCGGTGCCCGCGGATTTCCGCCTCGTCGCGGATACCGCCCAGGGAGACTCGAACGAACTTACGACCCAACGCCTTGGCAATCGACTTGCCCATGGATGTTTTGCCCGTGCCGGGCGGTCCCACAAAACAGAGGATAGGCGTGCGCATCTTGTCGGCGGCCAGCTTGCGCACAGCCATGTGTTCCAGGACTCGCTCTTTCGCCTTGGGCAGCCCGTAGTGATGTGCCTCAAGGATCTCCTCAGCATAGGCGATATCCAGGTTGTCTTCTGTGGTTTCATGCCACGGCAGATCGATGAGCCAGTCCAGGTACGTGCGGATGATGCCCACCTCTGGCGCAGCAGGGGGCATCATGCCCAGACGCTCCAGTTCCTTCGCCGCTTTCTCCTGAGCGGCCTCCGGCATACGGGCGGCAGCGATCTTCTCTCGTAGCTCGGTGGTTTCTTGAGTCCGAGCGTCTGTCTCTCCTAGTTCTCTCTGAATGGCCTGCAATTGCTCTCGCAGGAAGTACTCTCGCTGGGACTTGTCCATGGTCTGCTGTACCTGGGTATGGATGCGGTTTTCCAACTCCAGCACGTCCAGTTCCTTACCCAGAAGCACACTCAACCGCTGCAAGCGCGAAATCGGGTCAAGTGTCTCCAGCAGTTCCTGCCGATGTTCCGTGTCTATGCTCAAGATCGCAGCGATCAGGTCTGCCAGCATGCCTGGTTCGTCCGTGTTCATGGCCGCCACGTAGGCATCGCCCGGCAGATTGGGAGAAAGCTGGACGCATCTCTCGAAGAGTCCCAACACAGCGCGCATCAATGCCTCCACCGATGCAGCCTTCACGCTGGGCTCGAAGATGGGCAATGCCCGCACGCGAATGTAGGGTTCGGTGTGCACCACATCGACGATCTGCATGCGCTGCCGCCCCTGGCCCAGAACGTTGGTTGTGCCATCCGGCATGCGCAGTACACGGCCAATGATGAACTCAGTGCCTACGGCATACACATCGTTGACGCCAGGGTCATGGATCTCTTCATCTCGCTGCGCCACAACCAGCAGCAGGTCGTTATTGGCCGCAGCGGCTTCCACAGCCTTCCCTGATCGATCCCTGCCCACGACGAGGGGGGCCAGCATCTGCGGAAAGACCACCGTGCCTCGCAATGGCAGCAACGGGTATTCCATGATTTCGACGTCCGCTAGTGCTTCCAGTCCTTCCTCTCCCTTGCCCTGCGACGAGCCGTGAGCCGGCGCGTCGAGGAGCGAGAAGCCTGGTGCACCGTCCATCGGTAACCATCTGTCCATTGTCAGTCTATTTCCTCAATTACTCGCCATGCGTATTCGCTAGTGCACTGCCAGCACTGGTTCCGCTTCATGCGCCCAGTCATCGGGAGGTAGAGCATCGGCCAACGTTTCCCGCACCTCTCCGACAACGAAAATGGACCCCGTGGCGCAAACGAGATCCCTTGGCATTGCCCAGGCCAGGCTTTGCTCCACCGCTCCAGCCACGCTCTTGCTGACTGTCAGGAGCTGTCCGGCCTTCAACAGAGAGGCGGCTTGCTGCGCCAGTTGATGCGGATCGGCCGCCCGGGGGTGACGAGCCTGGGTGGTGATCACGTAGTCGCTCAGGGGCAGCAGCGTCTTCAGCATGGTCTGAGTGTCCTTGTCCTCAGAAGCACCGAAAACCAGTGCCATGCGCTCGTGAGGGAACCATTCGCCCAGCGCCGCCGCTAGCTTGGCCACGGAATCGGGGTTGTGGGCGCTGTCCACCACGACAAGGGGGTGCTGTTGAAGTGTCTCCAGCCGACCGGGCCAGCGCGTCTGGGCCAAACCTTCGCGAACCGCTGAATCGGGGATCTCGATCCCGCGTCGGCGCAGTGTCGCCATGAGTGCCACGGCCATCGTGGCGTTGAGCAGTTGGTGCTGGCCGAGGAAGGGGATCCGCAACTTCTCGTGAGCAACCGGCGGATGTTGGTCACCTGTCTGTCTGTGCACGTGTAGCGTCTGCCCTGTGACGTCAGCCGTCACCCGTTCCCAACTCCAATCTCGCCCGACGAGGATCAGTTCGGCCTGGCGCTCGCGGCAGACAGCTTCGACGACCTGCATTGCCTCTGGCGGCTGCGGCGCACACACCAGCGGCACGCCCGGCTTGATAATCCCCGCCTTCTCGCCAGCGATGAGTGCCAACGTGTCGCCCAGGAGATAGGTGTGGTCCAGGCTCAAGGAGGTGATGGCAGTGATTTCAGGCAGGACGACGTTAGTGGCATCGAGCCGGCCGCCCAGGCCCGTTTCCAGGACCGCCCACTCCACCTCCTGTTGCGCGAAGTGCAGGAAGCCCAGGGCGGTGATGATCTCGAAGGTGGTGATTCCCTCCACAGCCTCGATGGCCGGGCGGCAATGCTCCACCAGCGTCACTACCTCCTCCCGAGACAGCAACTGGCCGTCGACGCGGATGCGCTCGCGGAAGGTGTGCAGGTGAGGCGAGGTGTACAGCCCCGTACGGAAACCTGCAGCACGCAGGATCGCCTCGCTCATCGCTGCTGTTGAGCCCTTGCCTTTGGTGCCGGCGATGTGCACGGAACGGAAACGGCGGTGCGGCTCACCCAACAGGGCCAGCAGCCGTTTCATGCGGCTCAAATCGAGAGTCGCTGCATCATAGGTGAAGCGAGATTGCTTCTCATAATCGACATAATCGAAAATGAAGTCGAGAGCCTGCTGATAGGACAGCGTCATCTGGGAATCGCAGTCTCCATTGGGAAGATTGAGTGTCATTGTTCAAAGCACATTGTAACGCAAATGAGGCAAAAGGCAAAATAGGACAAATCAGGTCACTTCTCATCGCTTGCCAAAAACCGCTTCTGGTGGCATAATCTGCCTGTCCAAGGTGGAACCCATGAGTCGAAATCTGGAACACTCGCCCATGCATCCTGCCAAGCTGCCAGTCCGTCGCCATGTGCTCGTGCTGGCTGCCTACATGGTGCTCGGACTGATTCTGACCTATCCCCTTGTGCTGCGCTTCGGCACGCACGTGCCTGGCGATGGCATTGACGACCCCGCGCTGATCTGGAACCTATGGTGGGTGAAGTTTGCCCTGGTGGACCGCCAGGTCAATCCCTTCGCCTGTGGCTGGATGTTCCACCCCCTTGGCATCAACTTGGCTTTCTACACCCTCACCATTCTCAACGGGTTGCTATCCGTTCCGCTGCAGATGGCTCTGGGCCTCGTGCCTGCGTCCAACCTGCTGTTGCTGTCCTCCTTCGTCCTCAGCGGTTATGGCGCGTACCTGCTAGTGCAATTCACGCTGGGCTGCCGGAGCCGAAGCACAAAGCCTGCCGCACAGCGGACTTCGGGTACCTTGTACGCAATCTCTCGCCTCCTGCCCTCTTTCCTTGCTGGTCTGATCTATGCTTTCTCGTCGTCCAAGCTCTTCTACGCTAGTCTGGGTCAGTTCAACATCGCCAGCTCGCAGTGGATACCCTTTGCGGTGCTGTACGTACTGCGCGCCGGCCGGGATCGCAGAATGCGCAGTGCGGGGCTTGCCGCCTTGTTCCTGCTTCTCCAAGCCTATGCCGAGCTGACCTTTGCTTCCTTCCTGTTCATCTTCGTCGCCCTCTACGCCGTCTACGAACTCGTCCGCAAGGCTGCAGTCAGACACGCGCCGCGCATTGCTCACGATGAATTGCCTGCCTCGCTATTCCTCCGCAACATGGCTGTGATCGCTGTCATCTTCGCCCTCGGCATCACGCCCTACCTTGCCAACATGCTGCCTGACCTGCGAGTGGAGGGGGACTTCTTCACATCCGGCGGCGGCTTTGCCGACGTTTTCTCGGCCGATCTGGCCGGCTACTTGCGGCCCACGCAACTGCACCCACTGTTCGGACGGCTGGCTGCTGCACTTCCATTTCCACACGACAAGGGACAGCACCTCTACCTGGGTTACAGTGTGATGCTGCTGGTGGCCTTGGGGCTGTGGCAAGGGCGGCGCTCGCCAACGGCGCGCTTCTGGGGGCTTTCCGCACTCATCTTCTGGTTGCTGACCTTGGGTCCAACGGTGCGCATCAGCGGCCGCGATACGGGGACACCAGGCCCCTTCGCACTCATCGCTGAGCTTCCTTTTCTCAAGGGGAATCGCTATCCCAGCCGCTACAGTGTGATGCTTGTCCTCTCCTGCGCTGTGCTGGCTGGCTCTGGTCTGTCCTTGCTGTTCCGGGGCAAAGCAGGGAGAAGGAGGAGAATGCGGGGAATGCGAGGGACCAAGGAAGTGAGGCGAGCTTCTTCCGTCACTATGGCGTCTGCGCTCGCTGTCCTTGTTCCTGCCCTATTCCTGTTCGAGCACCTCAGTATCCCCTTGCCTCTGTCGGACATGCGCGTGCCGGCGATCTATGAACACATCGCCGCTGAGTCGAGCGACTTCGCTGTGCTGGAACTACCTCTGGGCTGGCGCAATGGGGCGCGGGTGCTGGGCAAGCAGGACGTGATCATCATGTTCGAGCAGTGGTACCAAGCCTCCCACGGCAAGCGGCTGTTGGGTGGGAATACCTCTCGCAACCCGGAGTTCAAGTTCCAATACTTCGCCCAGGCACCGTTGCTCAGCAGCCTGATCGGTGTACAGAACGGCCACGAGATTCCGGCGGAAGTGAAGGCGGAGGACCAAGCGCTGGCCGCTGAGGTGTTGCGCTTCCTCGGCGTCCGCTACGTGGTCGTCCACGACTCCCAAGCCAGTCCGGCACTGCTGGCCTATGCGGAGGGAGCCATGCCCTTGGAGCGGGTGGCCGAGGAGGAAGGTATCCGCCTGTACCGTGTAGCGCTGCTCCCTGAAATGGAGCAGAAGATCGACCTCAGTACGGCGCTGGGGCGTATGCACCTGGGGGAAGGATGGAGCCCGGTCGTCGATGTTGTGCAAGAGGAAGCCGCCGTCTGGGCGCAGCGGCGCCAGGCGCGGCTGCTCGCCGCGCTCACGGGCGACGAGCAGCGGCTGTGTTTCCGCGCCTGGGCTCCGCAATCGGGGCAGTCGGTCGAAGTGTGGGTGCGAGGCCGCCGGTGGGCGAGCCTTGACCTGGCCGCTGGCTGGGGTGACTATGAGGTCAACCTGCCAGCAGGGGCTGTGCAACCGGGGCTCAACGATTTCCGGCTGCGTTTCGCACGGCTCTATCCGCTGACAGACGTCACGATACCGGGCGAAAGCAGCACTGAAGTTGCAGGACAGATGATCGCTCCGCCGATCATTGTCCAGAGCGCTGGCTTGGAAACTGGCGGTAATGACCTCGGCCGCATCTACGTGGACGGACGCGACCTTTCGCCCAACCGCCGGGGCTACAATGTCGTGGCTCTCAACTCTGCAGGAGATGTGCTGGGGAGCGAGAGTTTCGACACGCATCTGGACTCGGCAGCCTCGAAACGGTTGGCTGATTTCATCGCCGAGTTGCCAGAAGGGAGCATCGTTGCTGCGGCCGTCGCCGATGAGGCATCCATGAACCTGGGTGAAGACGCGGTGGTTGCCTTGCGGAGCATCGGCGCGACCGGCGATTTGCGGGGCAAGTTCCGCTGGGGCCATGCCATCATTGGCGTCAAGGGGGCATCTCCAGGGCAGGCATTGGAGGCGCTCGGTGTGTTGCGACCGGTCGCTGTACACGTCGGTACCGCCGCGACGGAGCCTGCAGTGGCTGCAGCTTTCGCTCACTTCGAGTTTGGCGTCCTCCCGTAGAGCCTGTGTGATGCCGGTCGCACCAGATTGCGTTTTATGGCTCTGTGTGCTATTATCGGACCTAACTGGACATTGGCGATTCTAATCGTAGTGACGGCTTCGGTCATCCGAAGGGGCGAAAGCGGACTGAAGTCGCTACTACGAACCCCGTATCCTGTGGTTCGTCGGTGGTCATTCTCTGATGACTGTACAGATTGAAAGCAGGTAGCTACTCAGCCTCCCTCTGTCATTGCGAGGAACGGAGCGTAGCGGAGTGACGAAGCAATCTCCCCGACGCGCATGGGGATTGCTTCGTCGCAAGAGACGCTCCTCGCAATGACATGGGCTGGTAGTTACGAAAGCAGAGAACAGGAAGTTGGAGGCGGAGTTGAGTAATCCCATCCGGGTGGGCCTGGTAGGCTGCGGATACTGGGGGCCGAATCTGGCTCGCAATCTACACCAGATCCCTCAAACGGAGTTGGCGGCCTGTTGTGACCCGGACCCGCGGGCGCTGAGCAAGATGCGGATGCTCTACCCGCACGCGATCGCCACGCCTGAACACCGTGATCTGTTCACTGATCCGGACATCGAGGCTGTGGTCATTGCCACCCCTGCTCGGACCCACTACGCTCTGGCTCGCGAGGCATTGGAGGCGGGCAAGCATGTCCTGGTAGAGAAGCCACTGGCCATGGGCAGCCACCAAGCCGAGGCGTTGATCGCCCTGGCCGATGAGCGTCGGCGCGTGCTCATGGTCGGCCACATCTTTGAGTACCACCCGGCGGTGCGGAAGATCAAATCGCTGATTGACGAAGGAGAGCTAGGCCAGGTCTACTACATCTACTCGACCCGGGTCAACCTGGGGCGAGTGCAGAGCGACATCAATGCGCTCTGGAGCATCGCTCCTCACGACATTTCCATCCTGATCTATCTGTTGGGCACAATGCCGCAATCAGTCAGCGCCCGAGGAGGCACCTTCCTCAACGGTATGGTGGAGGATGTGGTTTTTCTCGTGCTGAGCTTTCCCGACGGGATGCTGGGACATGTGCATGCCAGTTGGCTTGACCCCAGCAAAGTGCGGCGCATGACGGTGGTTGGCAGCCGCCGCATGGCGGTCTATGATGACGTGGCCGACGAGGGCAAGATCAAGATCTACGACAAAGGAGTGTACCGCAAGGGAGAGGACATCTACGGGGAGTTTCAGTATCGCGTGCATTCTGGCGACATTGCCATCCCCAGGCTGGACATGGCAGAGCCTCTGCGTATCGAGTGTGTGCACTTCGCCGAATGCGTGCGGCAAGGCCGCCGTCCGCAGACAGACGGCGCCAACGGTCTGCGGGTGGTGCGGGTGTTGGAGGCAGCGCAGGCCTCGCTGGAACAAGGAGGGACCACCATATCATTGACAGTGACAGTGTAGCGAGGCCACACGAAAGGCCCGCGTAGCTTGTCGCGTCAGCGGGCCTCTATTCGCCGGACAAGTGCTCCCTGCGCGCCGACAGCTTCTCGGCTGAGTTTCTGGAAGCCGGTGCTTTCCTACCGTCCTGGCAGGGTCAAGGGACGAGTGGCAGCAGGAGCAGGTGCAACGGGCTTCGACTCAACAGTCTGCGCAGAGGTTGGCTTCGTGGTAGGCGCGGTCTAGTGACCAGGGATGATCAGCCAGGCCCCTGCCCGTATGAAGTCGTTTGACAGCCCGTTGGCCCGTCTGAGGGCTGCGACGCTGGTATTGCACCGGAGCGCGATCTTCAGCAGCGTATCCCCTGGTCGTATGAGGTACTTGCCGGCGCGCAGGTGGCAAGACAACGTCCCCACCTTGGGTTGGGTGCTGGTGCAGGGTATCTTCAACCGCAGTCCGGGCCAGATGACAGTGCCCATCAGCCCGTTGGCTTGCTGGATGCCTTGCACTGTCACGCCATACTGTGCGGCGATCTTGCCAAGGTATTCTCCCAGGCGTACCACGTGGATGGCACACGCGCTGCCGGTGTATGCAGTGCTCGCGCTGCTGGTGTACGCAGTGCCCGCGCTGCTGCTTCCAGACGGAATTGTCAGGCGCTGCCCAAAGTAGATGCGATTGGCATCGCTGATGCCATTGGCTTGCATGATGGCAGATATGCTGACTCCGTAGAGCGCGGCAATGCTGGTCAGGTTCTCTCCCCTCTTGACCACGTGGATCCTCACCCCCGCGGCAGCAGGGGTTGCCACAGCCGCGATGGGACTCGATAGGAGCAGCAGAGCGGTGACGAGAAGGGCGACGACGAGTACTGATTTCCTGTAGGTGGTTCTGTGTTTCATCGTAGGTCTCCTGGTGAAATCCGCTGGTGTGTGCGCCGCTGTGCTCGACTCGACGACAGAAGTACCAGCTAGATACCGCCCGAGAGAAAGAAGTCCTCTCCCTCTCATGCCATTATAGCACGTCTGCGCGAATTTGTCAAGTTCCTGGTGTTGATAACTTTTTGATCATTGCTGCGATTCCGGGGAGTAGATTCCTGCGGAAGAGATAGGATTCTAGTGCATGCAAACGACTCACGTTATCTATCCCAACGTCCACATCGGTCACAGTGTGCAAATCGGTGATTTTGTGATTCTGGGGCATCCCCCCCGAGGGGCAGCGCCCGGCGAGTTGCCCCTGGTGATCGGTGACAACTGCATCATCCGTTCCCACACGGTCATCTATGCTGGCAGCAGGCTGGGCCACAACGTGCAAACCGGGCATGGCGTGACCATCCGTGAGCACTCCACAATAGGCAATGACGTGAGCATCGGTAGCAGAACGGCTATCGAGCACTACGTCACGGTCGGGAACAACGTGCGTTTCCACGGTCATAATCTGATCAGTGAGCATACGGTGATTGAAGATGACTGCTGGGTTGGCCCTCATACCTGCATCACCAACGTGCTGCATCCTCGCTGCCGAAGGGCCAAGGAGTGTGTCAAGGGGGCAACGCTCAAGCGGGGGGCTAAGGTGGGAGGCAACACCACTCTTGCTCCCGATGTCACCATTGGTGAGATGGCTCTGGTAGGTGCGGGCTCTGTGGTCCTGGAAGATGTCCCCCCGCGAATGGTGGTTGTGGGCAACCCCGCGCGGGTGATCAAGCGGATTGAAGAACTGGAGTGTCCATACGGGCTGATGGAGCACCCGTACGAGTGAGAGATTGCTATCAGAGATGATGTACTGTCGCAAGCAGATGCTATCCATGCGAGACGTGATTTCCCACCCTCCGCTGCTCGCGGCTGTCTTTCTTGCCGTGCTTAGCCTGTGTGTGCCTGGTTCTCCCTGGGCAGCGGAGGCCCAAGAGGCTATCCCACAATGGCGGCATTTCACCATTGATGATGGCTTGGCGGCCAATGACGTATGGACCCTGCTGCAGGATCAGGACGGATCGCTCTGGTTCGGTACCAACGGCGGCGGTGTCAGTCACTTCAACGGCCGCTGGGCCACTTTCACCCAGGAGAACACGGGGGGGGGATTGGCTGGCAACCGGGTGCGCTGCATCTTGCAGGCACGTGATGGCAGTTTATGGTTCGGAACGTCCCACGGGCTCAGTCACTATCGTGATCAGGAGTGGCAGCTCTTCAGGCGGGAGAATGGTCTGGCAGATGACGACGTGCGCAGCCTGTTGCAGACTGGCGATGGCGTCCTTTGGGCTGGGACGAACGGTGGATTGGCCAGCTACGATGGGCAGAACTGGCGGCGCTTCACTGTCCAGGAGGGGCTGGCAGGCGATGGTGTTTACGCGCTATGGCAGGATCGGGACGGCCTGCTCTGGGTGGGCAGTGATGGTGGTCTGAGCTACTGTGAGGTGCGGGGACAGTTTGCCTGCATTACGCTCGAAGAGTTGGCTGGCGCTAGCGTCCGTGCCCTGTTCGAAGACCGGGATGGCCGCGTATGGGCGGCGACTGGGGACGGCCTGCTTTCTTATGACGGTCGCAGATGGACGAGCTTGGGGGTTGACGATGGCTTGCCGGCGGCAAGAGTACTATCCATGCTGCAGGACAACGATGGTTTCCTTTGGTTCGGCACTGATGGCGGTGGCGTTAGCCGCTACGATGGGCAGACCATAGTCGCCACCCTGACCAGCGCTGACGGTTTGCCTGCGGACAATGTCCGCAGCCTGATCAAGGATCGGGACGGCGCGCTGTGGTTTGGGACCTTGGGGGGAGTGAGCCGCTACGACGCCCGCACCTGGCACAGCTGGTTGGGCGATCAGACGATCATGGGCATAGCGCCTGGTCCGAAGGGGAACCTCTGGGTGGCGACGGCTGAAGATGGCCTGCGCTACTACGAGGATGGTGATTGGCATAGCCGAACTGCGGAAGAAGAGGGCGGCGCCGAGGGCCTGCCGACCAGTCGGATGGAAGTCCTCTTTCAGGCGTCGGATGGTGCGCTGTGGGTGGGTACCAATGGCGGGGGCCTGACCCGGCTTGATGGCCAGGGGTGGCGGACTTTCACCAGGGACAAGGATGGTCTGGCTTCCGATTTGGTCACTACCATCTATGAGGCTGACGATGGCACCCTTTGGGTGGGCACTGATCAGGGACTCAGCGCCTATGACGGCGAGCAGTGGGAGTCTTTCACGTCGGATGCCGATTCTGGGCTGATGGATAGTATGATCCTGGCCATCGCTCAGGATCCGCAAGGCATACTCTGGGTGGGGACGCGGGCAGGCTTGTCTCGCTACGACGGCCAACAATGGCTGGAGCCTTTCACCCGGGCCAATTCCGGGTTGGCTGCCGACGAGGTGCGTGCCATTCTGCCGAGCGGCAATGGTTCGCTCTGGTTTGGCACCTGGACTGGAGGCGTCAGCCACTACGATGGCGAGACGTGGCATACCTACACTGTGGCCGATGGCCTGGCGGCCAATGCCATCTTCTCCATCATTGAGGATAGCGATGGCATCCTGTGGTTCGGCACGCTGAGCGGGGCCACCCGCTACGATGGCCGCACCTGGCTCAGCTACACGACCGGTGACGGTCTGACGAACAACGTGGTGAGGGTTATCCACGAGGATGACAAGGGAGTTGTATGGATCGGGACACAAAGCGGGCTCAGCCGCTACGAGTCTGACCCGGGCACTCCATCAGCCCGCGTTATCAGCGTCAATGGCCGGCCCTACGAAGGTGGGATCGCTACGATGCTCAGTGGCGAGCCTCTGGACATCCAGTTCGATGGTGGCGACCTACGCACGCCGTTGGAAGACCTCGTTTTCATCTGCTACCTGGAGGGGACTGAACAGAGCTGGCAACTCCGCAGCAGGTTTTTCCTCGGCTCTCTGTCCAGGGGCGACTACGTCTTCCATCTCAGAGTGCGCGACGAGGATTTCAACTACTCGCCATCTGTGGACGTGCCCATCTTGGTGAAGAGCGGAGCAGTCTTCCCGTGGATTGGGCGACCGCGCGTTGTGCCCGCGGCTATGTTTGCTAGCGTTGTCTTGGTAGCGCTGGCAGCGGTGGGGGCGGCTGGCCTCTACGTGCACTCAAGACGGCAGACGCGACGGAGGGGAAGGGGAGCACTCCGACGCAGATTCAACCCCTACATCTCCGGAGAGCCCATCCGGCGCGAGGACATGTTCTTTGGCCGTGACCGGCTGCTGCGCGATATCATGGACATCCTGCACAACAACAGCATCATGATCCACGGCGAGCGGCGCATTGGCAAGACGACAGTGCTCTACCAGTTGGCGAATCGGCTGAGGCAGGACACCGATCCAGAGTATCTCTTTGTCCCTGTCCTGGTAGATCTGGAGGGCACTCCACGGGAGGCTCTCTTCCACACGGTGATGGATGGCATCGTCTTGACCTTTGGCGCGCTGTTGCCTGAGGTTCCTCAGTTGGTTTTTCACATTGAGGGCAGTGGGGAGTACAGCGATCGCGACTTCGGCCGCGATTTCCGCCGCCTGCTTGAGGCTTTGAAACAGACCACGGACAAGAAGGTCCGGGTCGTCTTGCTCATGGACGAAATGGATGCTATTGACGCCTACGGCCGGATGGTTCAGCTGCAATTGCGCCGCATCTTCATGACGGATTTTTCGCAGAGCCTCGGTGCGGTGGTCGCCGGCGTGCAGATCAGCAGGAAATGGGACCGGCCTGAAAGCCCGTGGTACAATCTCTTCCACGAGATGCGAGTGCGGCCTTTCACCGAGCAGGAGGCCCGGGAGTTGATCACCGAGCCGGTGAAGGGAGCATATCGGTACGAGGAGCAGGCTGTGCAACGGCTCATTGCCTACGGCAAGGGGCGTCCCTATCGCATTCAGCAATACTGTTTGGAAGCAGTCAACCACATGCTGGGCGACGATCGCCGTAAGGTGAGGCTGGCTGACGTGGAAGCGGCTCATGAGACGATACGGCAGGCCTGGGGTGACCATCCCTGAACTCGCCTGGAAAACGCCCCCCTCCGGAAAAGTCGTAACTGCCTACAATACTATCAAGGAACAGGAGACCTTGCATGAAAACCAGCGTTCCTCTCGTTGATCTCAAAGCGCAATACGCAAGCATCAAGCCAGAGATGGATGCGGCCATCCAGCGGGTGCTGAGCCATTGCGGCTTCATCATGGGGCCGGAGGTGAAAGCATTCGAGGATGCCTTTGCTGTGTATTGCGGCACCGAGCAAGCAGTAGGTGTGGCCTCGGGCACGGCGGCGCTGCATCTGTCGCTGCTGGCCTGCAGCCTGGGCCTCGGTGATGAGGTCATCACCACGCCTTTCACCTTCTTCGCCAGCGGGGAGGCCATCTCACAGACGGGCGCTCGGCCGGTGTTCGTCGATATCGATCCCTTCACCTACAACATCGACCCCGCTCAAATCGAGGGGGCCATTACGCCGCGCACCAAGGCGATCATGCCCGTGCATCTCTACGGGCAGCCAGCGGAGATGGATCCTATTCTCGATGTCGCCCACCGGCACGACTTGCTGGTGATCGAGGACGCCGCGCAGGCGCATGGTGCTGAGTACCGCGGCCGCCGCGCTGGTTCCGTGAGTGATCTGGCCTGTTTCAGCTTCTACCCCAGCAAGAACCTGGGCTGCTATGGCGACGGCGGCATGATCGTGGGCAGCGATCCGGAGTTGTTGGCGCGGGTGCGCAAGCTGCGAGACCACGGTCGCATCAGCAAGTATGAGCATGACGAGTTGGGCTGGGGCTACCGCCTCGACGCGTTGCAGGCAGCTATCCTGGGGGTCAAGCTGCGTCATCTGGACGACTGGAACGAGGCGCGGAGGGCCCACGCAGCGCGCTACAACGAACTGTTTGCGGACACGGAGGTGATAAGACCCACGGTGCTGGACCATGTCAAGCATATCTACCATTGCTACGTCATCCGCACCCTTTGTCGGGATGAGTTGGTCGAACACCTGAAGGCTGAGGGCATTGGCGTGGTCATCCACTACCCGCTACCGTTGCACCTGCAGCCAGCGTACAAGGACCTGGGACACCAGCTCGGCGATTTCCCCGTGAGCGAGGCCTGCGCGGAGGAGGTAGTGTCGCTGCCCATGTATCCCGAACTGACAGACGAACAGCAGCAGCGCGTGGCGGAAGTTGTGAAAGCCTTCGTGGGCTGAGAGAAACGGAGAGTGAACGGTCCAGTGAACGAGAACAACCCCATATCGGTTTCCGTCCTCGTCCCCGCCAGGGACGAGGCTGACAACATCCCCACGCTCGTAGAGAAGGTCGGTCGGGCGTTTGCCGCGCTGGACGTGCGCGGGGAACTGGTGTTGGTGGACGATGGTTCCACCGATGGTACGGCCGACGTGGCTGCCGCTCTGCAGGCGGACCATCCCTTCCTGCGGCTGATCCACCATCAGCGCAATCTGGGGCTGACGGCGGCGCTGCGTGCCGGCTTCCGCGTTGTGCGCGGCGATGTCATTCTCTTCCTGCCTGCTGACCTGGAATCAGACCCCGAAGAGGACATTCCCAAGCTGCTGGAGAAGCTGGCCGAGGGGTACGATGTGGTGGCCGGCTGGCGGCAAGGCCGACGAGAGCGCAAGGTCTTCGCCTCTAGCATCTACAACTTCGCTTCCCGCCTGCTGTTCAACGTGCCGGCCCACGACATGAATTGGATCAAGGGGTTCCGCCGTCAGGTTGTGGAAACACTGCCGCCATTGCGCTCCGACTGGCACCGTTTCCTTCTGCACATCGCCGCTCACCAAGGCTACCGTATCGGCGAGGTGCGGACCAACTGGTACCCTCGTCGGGCAGGCCGGTCCAAGTATGGCCTGAGTCGCATCCCCATCAGCCTCTTGGACGTGCTGGTGATCCGCTTCTTGCTCACCTTCAGCCATGCGCCTATGCGTTTCTTCGGCGGACTGGGGCTGGCTAGCTTGAGCATCAGCGCGGTGACCTATCTGGTACTGACCTACTTCTGGTTCTTTCGCGAGCACACGCAGAAACGCCCCATCTTCTGGCTCGCTGGCGGCCTGGCCCTGGCAGGATTGCTCCTCATCCTCGTCGGCTTCGTGGCCGAGCTGATCGTCAACACCGGCGAGCGATTGGAGGTACTGGAACGTTTGCTCGAAGAGATGCAGGAGCGGGGCGGTGTGAGTCTTGCTACAGGTGAGAACGATGAGAACGATGAGAACGATGAGATCGAGAGGACAGACTGAGCGAACCGTCCGGCCATCGGCTGTCGCCGGGTCGTGGTATCCTGGCACGGAGCAAGCGCTGCGACGGATGCTGGAAGGCTTCTTGGCCAACGTGCCCGAGCAGCCGCTGGAAGGCAGTTTGCTGGGCCTCATCGCCCCGCACGCTGGCTACGTTTACTCCGGCCAGACGGCGGCCTACGCCTATAAGCAGCTTGCGGGCACAGACTACGATACCATCATCATCATGAGCCCCAACCACCGCGCCTCTTGGGGCGCCGGTTTTCTCGTCTCCACGGCCACCCACTACGAGACGCCACTGGGGCTGGTGCCGCTGGACAAGCCCTTCATTGGTCGCTTGGCTGACCGTGTGGAGCTGCAAGGTGTGCGGCGGGATAGCGAGCACTCGCTGGAGATCCAGCTACCCTTCTTGCAGCATGTCCTGGGGGACTTCCGCCTGGTGCCGGTGATGATCAACACAGACCGGACTGCGGCAGCGCGTGGGCTGGGCAGGGCACTGGCCGAGCTGGCCAAGGAGACCGAGGCATCTGTTCTGGTGGTGGCCAGCACCGATCTGCACCACATCCCCGACTACGACGAGGTGGTGCGCCGCGATCGAGTGGTGGTGGACGCGCTGGCCAGCTACGACATGGAGCGCATCGAGCAGGTGTTGACCGAGCCTGGCTGCAGCGTCTGCGGTCGTATGCCCGTCATCGCCTTGCTGGAGGCGGCCCGTGCCCTGGGGGCCGACCGTGTGCAGGTTCTGCACCAGACTAATTCGGGCGACGTCACCGGCATCCGCACGCCGGGGCAGTATACCGTCGGCTACCTGGCTGCCGCTGTCGTCGTCAGCGAGGTGTGACACACAGCCTACCAACTTACCAATCCACCAATCCACCAATCCACCAATCTACCAATCTACCAATGTACCGATTTACCAACCTATGAACACACAACTCATCACTCCACTCACCGGCTTGCTGTTCATCCTGGTCTTCGGGGGGCTGTCGGTGGTACGCGGTCAGGGGCCTTCGCTGCGATTTGCCTTGGAAGGACTGGCTCTCACCGCCATCGCCACAGCACTCATCTTCCTGGCCGGCATACCGGTCAATCCCGTGCTCTTCCTGGTGGTCATCTACCTGGTGACTGTGCGCAGCCGTTGGCTGGTGGACCTGGGCAACTTCCTGAGCCGGCGGCGGCAGCACAGCGCGGGGCTGGCGGCATTCAGCCTTGCCCAGCGGCTGTGGCCCGACGCAGTGGGGCGCATGTTGGCCCGCATCGGCGCTGGCGTGGCTCACCTGAACGCCGGCGATCCCGAAAGCGCCATTGCCGTTCTGCGGGAGACCTTGGGAGAGATGCCCGAGGGGATCAATGCTCGCTACGAGGCTGGTTGCCGTTACAATCTGGGGCTGGCCTATCGTCGTGCCGGGCGGGAAGAAGAAGCCAACCTCGAGTTCCGTCGTGTGCTGGCTGCGGATCAGAACTCCCTTTTCGCCACAGGCGCTCGCGCCGCGCTGCGCCAATCGCCGCCTGCGGCCGAGGGGGAAACAGCTTCGCCAGAGCCGCCCGTCGGGCACCGGTAGATTGGTACATTGGCCTGTGTTACCAGCTTACCAATCTACCAGTGTACCACTCTACCGACTTGCCAGACTACGCAGCAGGCGCAGATTCTCTACGTCCTCCAGCATCTCGGGTCCCTTCGGCGTCTCCAGCAGGCCGGGCAGCCCGGCAAAGAGGGGATCGTTCAGCAACAACCGGAACGGCTCCAGCCCCAGCATCCCCTGGCCGATATGCTGGTGTCGGTCCACGCGGCCGCCCAAGCCCTTCTTGCTGTCGTTGAGGTGGAAACAGCGCAGAAGATGCAGGCCCAGGATGCGGTCGAACTCGGCCATCGTCTCCGCGTAGGCTTCGGGCGTGCGCAGGCCGTAGCCAGCGGCGAAGACATGGCAGGTGTCGAAGCAGACCGCCACGCGCTCCACTTCCTCCACTGTCCCCCGAATAGTGGCCAACTGTTCGAAACGGTAGCCCAGGTTTGTGCCCTGGCCAGCGGTCGTCTCCAGCAGCGAGATCACACCGAAGCCTGGCGTGGCAGCGTGGGCGCGGTTGAGCCCCTCGGCGACGCGGCGCAGTCCTGCCTCCTCCCCGCTGCCCAGGTGGGAGCCGGGATGCATGACCAGGTAGGGGATGCCCAGCGTCTCGCAGTGCTGCAGTTCGATGACGTATGCCTGCAGCGATTTCTGCCACATCGCTTCGTCGGGCGAACCGAGATTGATGAGGTAGGAGTCGTGGGCCACGATGGGCTCGATGCCCGTCTCCGCCTGCTTGAGCTTGAACCGCTCGATCTCCTCCGGCGCTAGCGGCCTGGACTTCCACTGTCTCTGGTTCCTGGTGAATATCTGGATGGCTTCGCAGCCGATGGAATGTCCCCGGTCCAGCGCCCTGCTTACGCCTCCAGCGATGGACATGTGTGCTCCTAGTCGCATACGTGCTCCCTCACGTCTCTGAAGGGCTTCCCCGGTTTTCCTGCCACGCTTCCATGTCGGCGGCATGATGCCGATCGTGCTGCCAGTCCAATCGTCGTTCCTCTCTGTTGTCAATTTGCTCTGTTGCACCGGGCAGTATATCACAACCGCGGCCTTGCGCCAAGGTGACCTGAGCGCGAAAGTGCAGTTCGCGATTTGACAGATCCAGGTCAGTGCCTAATGTCCCTTGACAATTGAGTGGATCTGTGCCATAATTGTGAACCGACAGCAAGCAAAGGAGGTTCACAATGGGCGGCAAGAAACGAATTGATACCAGCATGT
>CBDURC010000002.1:0-41501 GCA_965369635.1 uncultured Anaerolineales bacterium
GGAGCATGGCCGCCAGCAGGTTCCGCGCTCGTTTGAATCGCTCAGCAACACGCATGAAGTGCCTCTTCTCCCTCTCTTGTCCCGCCGCCATTATGCGTCCGTTGCTCTATCTTGTCAAGAAAACCGGCTCGTCTAGGCTGGCGCGCGAACGTCGGCCGAGTATTGGAAAGCGAAGATCATCGTGACCGTGGGATAGCAGAAAAACGGCCCAGAGAGGTGGGCGGACATAGCCCATTGCTCCCTGGGTCCTGAGAAGGCAGGGCAGCGACGGAGGTGCTCACTCCTCAGATGCCGAGGTAGGCCTCCCGCACGTTTTCGTCTGTGGCCACCTCACGGGAGGGCCCTTCCAGCACCACACGGCCATCGGCCAGGACGTAGGCGTAGTCGCTGACGGCCAGCGCCAGTTGGACGTTCTGCTCCACCAGCAGCATGGTCAATCCGCCGCCCTTTAGGTCAAGCAGCACTTCGAAGATTTCCAGGACCAGGAATGGTGCCAGGCCCAACGAGAGTTCGTCGAACATCAGGACCTCGGGCTGGGCCATCAGCCCGCGGGCCACGGCCAGCATCTGCCGCTCGCCACCGGAGAGGGTGCCCGCTTTCTGATCGGCGCGCTCCTTCATGCGCGGGAACATATCGTACACTCGTTCCAGGTTGCGCAGGAAATAGGGCTGGGCGCGGCGGGTGAAGGCTCCCATTTCCAGGTTCTCGTGGACGCTCATCTCAGTGAATAGTTGGCGACCTTCGGGCACCAGGACCACTCCCTGCGCGGCCTTGGCGTGGGGTGAGACGCGGGTCACATCGCTACCATCGAAGGTGATCGAACCCTGCCAGGGCTTGAGAAGTCCCACCACCGTGTGCAGCAGCGTGGTTTTGCCCACGCCATTGGACCCCAGCAGCGCCGTGAGTTTGCCGCGCTCCAACTTCAGCGAGACGTCCCACAGAATCTGAACCTCGCCGTAGCCAGAAGAAACGTTCTGAATCTCCAATAGAGCCATTTCATATCTCTCCCGCAATATCTAGCATCCAATACCAGATATTGGATATTGCGTATTACTGATCACTAGGCGTTCCTCATCAATCTCTCGGCCATCTTGGGGTCGCCCAGATAGGCTTCGATCACGCCGGGGTCGCTGGTGACCTCCTCCGGTGTGCCCTCGGCGATTTGCTCCCCGTAGTTCAGCACGATTACTCGATCCGACACCTTCATCAGCGCGTGCATCACGTGCTCGATGATGAGGATGGTCACGCCCTGCTCGCGGACCTGGCGCAGCACCGCAAGCATTTCCGTGATCTCCACCGGATTCAGCCCCGCCAGCACCTCATCCAGCAGGATCAGGTAGGGCCGAGCGGCCAGCGCGCGCGCCAGTTCCAGTCGCTTCTTCTGGGCCACGTTCAGACTGACCGCCAGGGCCTCGCACCGTTCGTCCAGGCCGACGAAAGTCAACACCTCTTCGGCGATATCCCGCGCCTGGCTCAGTGACCGTTGTTCGTGCCCAAAGCAGGCTCCGGCCATCACGTTTTCCAGCACCGTCAACTCGTTCAGCGGCTGCACGATCTGATGCGTGCGGGCCAGCCCCAGATGCGCCACATTATAGGGCTTCCACCCGGTAATATTCTGACCCTGGAAGATCACCTGGCCCCCGTCCGGCGGGTAAACGCCGTTGATGCAGTTAAACAACGTCGTCTTGCCCGCGCCGTTGGGACCGATCAGGCCCAGGATCTGCCCTTCGGGCAGGTCAAAGGTGACGTTCGAAAGGGCCTGCAGGCCGCCAAAGCGTTTGGAGACGGTTTCCACTTGTAGGATCTCGCTCATTCCAGCACCCTCCGCAGACGGGGAAAGCGGCTGTGCAGCCAACCGACCGCGCCCGCCGGCACGAAGAGAATGATCACCAGCAGCAGCACACCGGCGACTGTCAGCTGGATGTTCTTGAACAGCGGGCTGATCAGCAGCAGGCCGCGCAGTCGCTGGTACGCGGCCGCGCCGAGCAGCGGCCCCAGCACGGTGCCCTGGCCACCCAGCATCACCATGACGATGGTTTCAATGGACTGGTGCAGCACGAAGGCATCGCCTGGCTCGATGTTGCCATTTTTGAAGAAGAAGAGCACGCCGACCATGCCCGGAAAGACCGCTGACAGAACGTAGGCCCAGGTCTTGGCATTGGGCGCCACCACGCCCATCACCTCCGCAGCGTCTTCGTTCTCGCGGATAGCCATCAGGCCCAGGCCAAAGCGAGAGGTCTTGATCAGGAAGCTGACGAGGATGATGACCAGGGTCAGGACGGCCATGGAACCGTAGGCGATCCACAGTGCCTGGCCGGGGCCGCCGTAGGCCTGATAGGCCTTGAAGTTCAGCGTCATCCCGATGGGGCCGCCAAAGGGCTGGAAGTTCTTGATGAAGGAGCGGGCGGCTTCGTTGACGCCGATGGTGGCCAGGGCAAAATACGCGCCACGCAACCGCAGGATCGCCTTGCCCAGCAGAAAGGCCAGCAGGCCGGCGCTTAGCGCGCCTGCTAGCACGGCAACGTAGAGGGGAAGGCTGTGTACGCTCAGCAGGTAGAAGCCGACGTAGCCACCCAAGCCGAAGAAGACGATGTGGCCAAAGCTCACGTAGCCGGTGTAGCCTAGCAGAATGTTCAAGCTGGAGGCCAGCGCCACCGCCTTTAGGATGGTGAAGGCTACCTCTCGTGCATAGGCCTTGTTGTCGGCGAGGGTCGGCCAGATGGCGAAGGCCGCGGTGAGTGCCAACGCCAGCCACAGTCCGGGGTTTCGCCATTGCTTGCCATGAGTTCCAGCGAATGGTTTCATGTTTCGCTCCCCAGGAGGCCGGATGGCTTGACCAGCAGGATGATAACGAACAGCACAAACTCCAGGACAGGCACCCAGGAGGTTTCCATGAAAACGGGGATGATCCCTTCCAGTGCGCCCAGCAGCAAGCCACCGATAAGTGCCCCCAGCGGATTGCCCAGGCCACCCAGCACGCAGATCACGAAGCTCCTCAATTGGTAGGTGCCGCCGGCCAGGATGGTGAAGGGAAAGAAGGTGGCGATCAGCCCACCGGCGATAGCGGCCAGCATCGTGCCCAGGCCGAAGGCAAGCGCCAGCACCCGGGATGAGGGGATGCCCATCAACTCCGCCGCCACGCGGTTGTTGGCCACGGCGCGGATGGATTTGCCGGGCCGGGTGCGGTAGAGGAACAGGTAGAGCAGCCCGGTCACCAGCGTCGCGGCCAGGGCGGCGGCCACTCGTGTCCAGGGCAAGGTGATGGGCCCCAGCGAAATCATGCCCAGGGAGAAGTCCACGTTGCGCGGCGAGGTGGTGAAGGCCGCTGTGCCCAGCCCGATGATGATCATATTGACGGAAAAGGTGGCCAGCAAGGAAGAGAGGTGGGGTGCGCTGATGATGCGGTGCACGGCGACGGTGTAGATTAGGACGCCCAGCAGCAGGCCACCTCCGGCTACCAGTGGCAGGGTCACGTAGGGATTCAGGCCGAGTTCGGTGAAGGCGAAGTAGATGCCAAACATGCCCAGGGCGATGATTGGGCCGTGCGATAGATTGATCACGTCCATCACGCCCCAGATCAGGGAGAGTCCCATGGCCGCGATGCCGTAGACGAATCCCAGAAGCAGGCCATCGGCCAAGGAGGCAACAATAAAGTCAAGCATAGGCGTCTCCTTAGTCTGCGCAGATGACGAAACCCCGCAGGCGCTGTGAAGGAACGCCTGCGGGGCTAAAAGGTGGCGTTACGGCAAGGGGTAGAGGGCGTCGGCCGTTGCGCCTTCCAGTGGCCAGACCACCTGTTTCACCAGGTTGCCCGCGTCATCCTTCTGCCACTGAACGTAGACCATGTCGTGGCCGAGCTGCAAGCCGTGAGCCTCGGCGCTGGTATCGAACTTGACGTGGCCATAGCAGGTGAGGATATCCATCTTGTCCATGGCCGCTTTGATGGCCGCGGGATCGGTCGCGTCGGCGTCCATGATGGCCTTCTGCAGGATCAGGCCGGCGGCGTAGCCACCCATGGAGTGGTAGGAGGGCTCCTCGTCGTAAGCGGCGACGTAGCCCTTCACGAAGTCGTCACCCAACGGGCCGAACCATTCCAGGCCAGCCTCCTTGGCCGATTCGGGGGTGAAGGCAGCCAACGGTTCCCACTGGCTGGGCCCGATCACGCCCAGAGCCGCGTCGCCCAGCTCGGCAAAGTCCGGCTCGGGCGGGGCTACAAGCAGGGTAAAGAACTTGACCGCCACGTCCTTCTCATGCATCTGCCGGGCAAAGGTACTGCCGTCCTGGAAGTGACCGCCGCCCAGGATGGCCTCGGCGTTGGATTCCAGGATCTTGTTGATGAAGGGCCCGAAGTCGGTGGTCTCGGCGTCGTAGCCTTCGAAGAGAACCACCTCGTAGCCTTGCCCCTCAGCATAGGTCTTGGCCGCTTCCACCACGCTGGTGGCAAACACGGTGCTTTCGTACACGAAGGCTACCTTCTTGACGCCCGGATCAAGCTTGGCCAGCAGGTCCACTGCGCCGGTCAGATAGCGGCTGGCGGGGGTGTAGGCCTGGAAGATCCGCGTGTAGCCTTCCTTGTAGGTGGCGTCGGAAGCGGCACCCGTGGTGATCATCACCTTGCCGTACTGCTCGGCAATGATGGCGGAGGCGGCGGTCAGGCCGCTGGAGTAGGGGCTGATCAGGAGGTCGGCGCTGTCCTCGGTGGCCAGCCGGGTGTAGAGTTCCTGGACGCGGTCCTTGCTGCTTTCGTCGTCGTAGGATACAGAGTCGAATTTGACCACCGTGCCATCGCTCAACTTGATCCCGCCGGCATCGTTGACCTCCTTCATCCACTGGCTCAGGCCGTTGACCTGGCGCGTGGAGGAGACGTTGTACTTGCCGGTCTGCGAGGCGGTGAAGCCGATGACCAGCGTCTTGACGGCCGACTCCGCAGGGGGCGGAGTCGGGGCAGGTGCACAGGCAGCCACCACCAGGGCGGCTGCCATCAGCAATACTAGGGTCAGGGCCCATTTCTTGGAGATCATGCCTTTCCTCCTTCTTCTTGCTTACTCTGAGAGTGGAAACAGAACAACGACGTTGTGCGAGGGAGCTCTTCTAGGCGCTACGGCGCTTTCTCCTAGGAATCACCTCCTTCGAAGCTACATGCGGGGCGGTGCTCCAGCGTCGCTGGCCAGAGCCGCGAGGTCGACCCATCGAGAACCGGTCTGTTGATGGCAATTATACCATACTCTGCGGTAGATGGCAAGGTTGAATCTTCGGGGACGCTCTAGCGTAACGGTTGTGCAACCACAGCCCAAACCGTTCTAAACCGGCCAAGATCGGCACTTTTACAATCGAACAGCTTTGAGGTAACCTTATCGTGACCTCGAAAAGACAAAGGAGGATTCACGATGAGGGATATTGAAGCTACACCCCCGGACGCCCCGGTAACCACACTGACCAACCCTGCGATGCTGCCGGTTTGAGGCCACTTTGGTCGAGGAATTGGCCTCGTCAAGAACCTGGAGGAGACCCCGATTCCGCAACGCAAACGGGTTCATACGCCCCAGACCAAACTCTTTGAGTTTCTGCTTGCCATTCTGGGGGGTTGCGCCTACTTGCAGGACCTGAGTCACGGGCCACATCCTTTGGACAAAGATCAGGCGGTTGCCGATGCCTGGGGCCAGCCAGGTTGGGCTGACTACAGCGGCGTGAGCCGCACCCTAAAGGTCTGCGGCGAAACCATCGCCAACTGCCCCTACTGACTGGATGTGGCTCTGGAACGCTTCTACACCGGTGACAAGATGCGGCACGGTGTGTTGCTGCACTACGGCGAGGAAAAGGTCACGGCCAACCTCTCCGACTGGTTAGGTCTCTACAACGGACGCCAGACCATTGAGGCAGGGATCAAGGAAGGCAAGAACGTCTTCCAGATGCGCCATTTGAAGGTGCGTTCCCCAGCTGGGCTGGAGATTCAGGAGCAGTTTGCGGCCTTCGCAGCCGACTTCGTCCGTTGGGCAGCGCTGTGGCTGCATGAAACCTGCCCCCGTGCGGAGGCACCGTTTGACTGTTCCCAGCCTAGCGTCAAGCAGATGGTAAGGGTTGCAGCCAACACCTCGGCCCATGTGATACAAGCACCTGAAGGCTGTTTGGTAGGGTTCACTGAGTTGAGCCCCTTTGTGGGCATCGAACTCCTATTGCACGGCAACAGGTACTTCCAATTGCCGCTACTGCTATTCAAAAGTGATGATTTCTCGCCGTTATGGTCAACTGGCCCGCCAGTTGCACAATAGTTACGCCAGCGTAGTTGTCCAATTCTAGGGGGGCACTACAGCACGAGACTATGGCTTCGTACTTTGCCACTCGGGAGAATGTCATGCAGAGAGTAAGAAGAGAACAGGTTTTTGTGCTGTTGGTTTCCGGTTTTGAGGAAGTGGATGTGTCTACAGTGATACGCAACCTGCGTAGGTTTGGGTTTCTGGTGACGGTCGTGGGGCTAACGGCAGGTTCAGTGCGCGGAGCCTATGGTGTGTTGCTCGTACCGGAGGCGGTCCTCGGTGAAGTGGAGAATGAGCAGCCCTGTGCCGTGGTGCTACCAGGGGGGAGTGCAGAGTGCCAGACAATTGAGCGCCGATCCTCGAGTGCACGCCTTGCTGCGCCGGGTGATTGCTCAAGGAGGGGGTATACGTGTCCTGGACGCGGCTTATCCGGTCTTGCCCAGTGCGGGAGTGTTGGGCAGGATCGGAGCGGACTCTGTTGAGAGGCCAGTATCCGGATGGCGTGGAACGGGGGCACTTTCCGAACGAGTGGTGACGGATGGGCGATGATCTTTGGTCAAGATTCGGGATCAGCTCAAGAAGCCACGCTGACATTGGCGGCATTGCTCGAAGGTGGTGGAATGAAACGGTGATTTGACATAGCTACTGCGTGGTGTTATAATGTCCACACTATCCCCGAATGCGTTCCACGTGAACCTGAAGATTGTCCTCTGGGTCAGAGGATGACATGTCATCGAAAGCCTTTGTCCTGTTTGTGGCATCTCTGACGGGTGGTCTTCCAGCCGGATGGGTTTGCAACATATGCATGGATGAGGCCCGGCATACGGCGCAAGAAGCGCTCAGTAGACTTACTCCCTGACTTATCAAACACAGTCGTTTGACCTTCACCCTGGCTGAACGCAATGAACTACCCACAGGAGGCATGATGCAATGAGCTTCATCAGAGGTCTTCGTACCAAGGCAGATCAGGTCACGCTGGAAGCTGACAAGATGCTTCGCATCAATCGCAAACGTAGTGAAATCGGTCAGCTTCGCAAGAGCATTTCGCAACTCATCACGCAATTGGGCAACACTGCCTACGGCCTGCATAACCAGGGCCAGACCCTTGCGCCTGAGTTGGCGCAGGTATGCCACCAGATTGATAACCTGTACGCTGATATCCAGCGGATGGAGCAGGAAATCGAGCAGATCAGACGGGAAGCATTGCCCACCCAACCCATAGCATCAGCAGAGCGCTGTCACGTCTGCAGCGCCGCATTGCCCCAGGCAGCCACCTTCTGCCCGAGTTGCGGCAGCCCCCGGCCCAAACCGCAGCCTACCATCACCTGCAAGAACTGTGGCAGTAGCCTGCCGGCTGATGCCAGTTTCTGTGCTAACTGCGGCCAGCCCGTGGCGCTCTCTGGCCCGGAATCCGAAGACGTTGAGACACTCCCACCCAGCGAGCTGCCCAAGAGTGAGGCTATTCTGTGTTCCTCTTGCCGGACGGAAATCCCACTCCAGGCCACCTTCTGTCCCGTCTGCGACCATCCTGTTGCGATCCCTGGCTCGCAACTCGAAAGCGCGGAGACAGGCCCACCCATCGAACCGCCCAAGGCTGAGGCCACTCTGTGTTCCTCCTGCCAGGCGGAAATCCTGCTCCAAGCCACCTTCTGCCCTGTGTGCGGTACTCCGGTGGACAGCGGTCCATCGTCGGAAGAGATGGTTGAGGAAGAAACTGTCGCAGACGAGGACGAGCCGTAGAACTCGGCCAAACCACTCTTCCTGCAATCGAATAATCACGGGAGTATGCCAGTATGCCTATAAACTGCCCACACTGTGATTTTGAGAATCATGAAGACGACCGTTTCTGTGTGGAATGCGGTCAATCTCTCTATGAGCCTGTGGCAGCACCAGCGTTGGAGCGGCCTCGCCGCCGCAGACGCTGTCCCTGGTTCCTCCTCCTTGCCTTGATTCTCCTGGTCGGCGCAGCCGCTGCTGTTCACTTCGACCTCGTTCCACTACCTTCGCCAATCGCTAGCCTGTTTGGGCAAAAGGCCCCGGATTTCCCAGATGTAGAGATCGTTGGCACGGGGGAGCCTTTCCTGGTACTGCAAGCAGCTGCCGATAGCGACTTGGAGGTAATCGTCACCGACGTTGTGGGCAACTACATTGCCACAATTGGCCCAAACAATGGCGTAGACTCTGCCCGGTTCGTCTTCTATGATCCTGAGTACGCAGCTTGGTCAACTGCTCCTGTGCCGCAGATTTCCGGTGCTTCGGCTTGGGCCTGGCCTCGCGGCAGGTCCGCTCTGGTCGCCCTGCACGCACCAGAGGGGTGGGACCTGCTGCGCTACGATGCTTCCATCGGGGAGATAAGGGAGATCGTGCAGGCTGCTGAATACCTGCAGGTCTCCGGTCACGTGAAACACGACAGGTTCCTGTTGGTCTATTCCCAGGACGGGGAGTGGACGCTCGTAGGTGGAGACCCAGACGAAGAAGAGGCCATCGAATTTCTGGATCGAGCCGAGTCCATCACGGAATCCGTCATATCCAGCGATGGCAGGTACGTGGCGTTTCTCACCGATGATCTCTACGTCGCCAGCACCGAAGGTCGGCGCACCTATCGTCAGCCAGGCGAGTACCAATCACTGGTCTATGCTCCCGATGGCCGTTACCTCTTCTACTCCAGTGGTCATCAGCTCATTCGAGCCGACGCCGACGGCCGCAACGCCCGCATCATCGCCGAGGTGGGGCGCAATGATCGCTTGTGGCCATTCAGTGTGGGCCAAGCCCAGCTCGCTGCTCTGCAGACCATCGGCGATAGCTACGACGTACGCGTCATGACCCTTGATGGCAGGAGCAGTACGCGTCTTGGCCGATCGGATGCCTCCTATTCGGCTCGCTATCTGCCTGGGCAACAGGGGCTGTTGATTGTCCAGGGCTCCGGCCCAACCTGGAGCGTGGAGCTAACCGACCCCGCCGGCGAGGGACGTCGCGATTTGGCGCGTGACGTTCAGGGTTTCGCCGTCCACCCGCTGCGGGACGGTCGACATATCGCCCTTGCCTACCAGCAGGACAATCGTTGGCAGCTGATGCTCTACGACACGCGCGAGGACGAGCAGCAAGGCTTGGAGAGAGACCTGACCCAATTGTGGATTCTGGCGACGAACGAACGACATCTTGTCTACAGTGCCCAGTTCGAGGACGATTGGTCATTGCTGGCAGTGGATCTGCGTAACAAGGAAACGAGCGAGTTAGATTCCGGCTCACTCGGGGGCTATCCCATTGCCTTCTTCAGTATAGATGGAAAAGAGGTCATCTATGAGGCCCGCGAGGAGACAGTGGCGGAATTTGTCCTTGATGAAGATGGTACTACCAACACGGTGTACCATATTCTGGGTGGCGTGTATGCTGTTGACCTGGAAGACCTCGCGCCGCGTCCCGTCTACGAGGGCGCCAACCTGCTGGCGGCTTCGCTGTCCCGCTAGAAGGATCGTTTGGGAGATTTGAGAACATATGAAGCACACAAACAGACGGCTACTCACTGCTTTGAGCCTCCTCCTCGTTCTGTTTCAGGCTGTCGGTGCCCATGCTGGCGAGGAAACCTGGACAACAGACTCGTTGAGGGGATTCGACGTTCGGTCCATCATCGTTGATCCACAATCGCCAGCGCGCCTGTACGCTTTTGCGCCAGGGGTTACTATAGCCAGCGTTGACGGCGGCACCGAATGGGCGCCAAGTGGTGCTCTCCCTCTGGGGGGGCTGACGCCCGGACAGTTCGAGATCGATCCCTTGACACCTGGTATCTTCTACGCGGTTCGTTCTGGTCAGCTCTGGCGCAGCCTTGATGCCGGTGCAACCTGGGCAGAGATCGCTCCTGGGTTGCTCAGTGACGTGCGCTGGTTCAGCCTGGACCAGGCTAATCCCAATATCATTTGGGCATTCACTGGCCAGGACACACTGCGTTCACTGGATGGGGGGCAGAATTGGGCTTCTGCCGGCTTGCCGGTGAGAGGACTGGCCACCAGCTTTGCTCAATCTGGTAGCGCGGTCTACATCGCAGTAGAGCAGCAAGGGCTGTTCCGCAGCGACGATGGCGGCAAGACCTGGCTGATCATCGGCGCAGAACTGCCAGCTTCTGCCTATTTGTTCGATTTGGCGATGGATAATGCAGTTTCAGATACGGTTTATCTTTCCAGTGACCAGGGCCCTTTTCGCAGCAGCGATCGAGGTAGCACGTGGCAGCCGATTGCTCCCGAGCAGGGAAGCTGGCAACGGGCCAGACTGGCCATAACCGGATCGGGCAAAGGTGATATCCTTCTGATCTCACGAGATCGCTTTACGGCCATCAGCAGCGACGGCGGAGCGACCTGGCAGATATCTGAAGAACCCATTTTCGATGGCTACATACGGCAGGTGGTGATAGATCCGCAAGTCCGTGAGGTTGTCTACGTGCTGGCGAATACTCTATGGAAAAGCCAGGACGGAGGCGCCAACTGGAGCTTGCCATCCGTTCCTTCTTTGAACCTGCAACTGCTCGCCGCGCATCCCCGGCAAACTGACCGGCTCTATGCCAACAGCGGGTCAGGAATCCAACGCTCGGAAGACGGCGGCCGTAGTTGGCAGGCCGCTCCCGGATTTCCTGAGGGGCAAGGTGTGAGCGCTATCGCTTGGGCGCCGGGCGACGCCAACGTTGCCTATGCCAGCTATGGACGTGGACTCTTGCGCAGCGCAGATGGTGGCGACCGAGAGTGGGTGGCGACCTTGCTGCCGGAAACGGCACTGGTTCAGGCTATTCGCGTCTCGCCACACGATCCCAACCTCGTCTTCATCGTGAGCAATGGGCGGGTGCTGTTCAGCAGTTCAGGTGGAGAGGCATGGGGTGTGCTACCCCTGGCCGCCGGAATCGCCGCCACAGATCTGGCCTTGTCGCATGAGGATGCCGGTGTGATCTACGTCGCCGCCGGCAGCAGTGTTTACAAGAGCGAAGATGAGGGTCTGACCTGGACAATGCAAGCTGACGGGCTTCCACATGTCTGGCGTTTGCTGATCAATCCTGTTAGCCCACAACATCTGCTTGTGCTGGCCGGTGGCAGCGTATTGTCTAGTCAGGATGGCGGTCAGAGTTGGGTGCCGGTGCAGGGCCTGGAAGATCACCACAATGTGCGTGGCATTCTGCGCCATCCAGGAAGCCCGGCCATTCTCTACGCCTATGAGCTACAGCAGATCTATATCAGTCCGAATGGAGGCCAAACCTGGCTACCGATGGGTGGAACCTTGCCGGGTCAGATTCAGAGTGTGGTCGCTGGTGGGGGCGATCTGCGCTATGTGCTGGCCATTATCAACAACAACACCGTCTGGCGCTACAGCTTCCACGGCCTGCCGCCCACTCCCACACCGACGCCGACAGTGACGCCGACGGTGACGCCGACGCCAACCGTCACACCGACTCCTGCTCCTACCAGCACGCCGACGCCCACGCCGCGGCCCAAGCTCGCCATCCGCCCCGCGGCCACGCCCATTGATCTCGATCCACCACAACGGCTGACCAAGGGCACAGGTGGAGACCGCGGCGGCCGCGGCTGGCTGCCGTGGGTGGTCGGAATAGCGGCTGCTGCTGTGGTTGGACTGGTTGCCTTCTGGTGGTACCGTCGCCTCAGGACCGCTGCTCTACCTGTGCCTTATTCGCCGCCTCCACCAGCAGCAAAGCAGCCCCAGTTCATCGTTTGCTGCAAAGGGCATACCAGCCCACCGGGATCGCGCTTCTGCATGACCTGTGGTGAAGCGTTCGAAAAGGAGTCCTGATCATGCATACCCACTCGATTTCCGCCAAGCACCATCTGACCCACGCCAGCTTTCGCCGCTTGCTTTGCCTGCTCGCCGTTAGCATTGGCTTTGTGCTGGTGCTTGCCGGATGTGGCGATATAGAACAGGATGTGACGTTCTATGCCAATGAAAAATGGAAAGCGGAGTCTCGCGTCGGGTTGTCGCCGGAGGAACTTGCTATGGCTGGTGGTCAGGCAGAGATAGAGGCGTCTCTGAACGAGGGGCAGGCCACCGCCGAGGCACAAGAGCTTGATTTTCGATGGAAGCGCCAGAAGGGCGACGACGACCGCCTGTATTACATCATCACTATGGCGGGAGAGGGATACGACCTGCTCAATCAGAACGCGTTTGGCGACACCGCCACGATTGACACGATCACGTACGATGGTCAAGATGCTGTCCAGTTCGACTTTGCATCACCCTATGACCTGTCTCACTACGAGTTGACTCTCCATGCTGGTGAGGTGCTCGATACCAATGGCAGTCAGGAGGGCAAGGGAGAAGTCCACTGGTCTGGTGCTGGTAAAAGGATGTACGCGGTTTTTGAGCCTCGAAGTGGACCAAACTGGCTGCTACTGGTTCTGGGATTGATCATGCTGGGTGCCATGGCTGTTGCTGGCTTTTTCTTCATCCGATCGTGGCAACACCAGCGAGGCCAGAAGACCGCCACAGCGTCGGCAAACTTCTGTCACAAATGTGGCACCAAGCTGGAGGGAGCAGGTAGATTCTGCCCGTCTTGTGGAGCCAGGCGAGCTTAACCAGGTTTTCTAACGATTTACCGCCGCGTTGTACATAATCTACGCTGAGGGAGGAAACATGCGTTGTCCTCACTGCAATGCTTCAGATGCCGGCAGCGGCAAGTTCTGCATTCACTGCGGCATGGCGCTGCCGCTTCAACCTGTGTCAACGACGCAACAGCCTGATCAAGCCGGTTCCCTCATGTCCCGCGAAGACACCTCGCCGCAACCGCTTGCCACCAGACGAGATGTCGAGCTTCCCCAGAAGCGGCCAGCAACCGAGAGACCGGTTGCCCCTATGGGACCAACTACCACCGCGCCGGCTAGCATTTGGGGGCCGTTCGCTGGCTACGGTACGCGAGGCCGCCACGTTGCCTGGTTGCTCGATGACTTGGGCCACCGCGCCGAAGATCTGCGTCAGGCAGTAACAGCGCGCTTTCAGCAGCGACGCATCCCTGGTGCAGATGTGATACCACGCATTCTGACTGCAAAGGGTGTGTTGGTCGAGCAACGCCCCTACTACCTCGTTCAGCGGGGCCGGGCCACGGCAGGCCTCTACCTGGCCAGGTTCGGTGAGGACATCTACATCTCCCAGGTCACCTATTTCAAGAGTCCTGTCAGCACGGTGCGCATTCTTATTGCCGCCGCCTTGATTGCTTTCATAATTGCCTACCCTGCGATGCTCTCCTCAGCCGCAGATGACGTGTCAGCCGATCTGTTCGGTGGCGTCTACGGCGCGGGCGAGCTAGCCAGAATGCTGTGCTGCCTCGGGCCTTTCTACCTGGTGAGCTTTCTGGTCTTGACATTGGTTGCCCTGATGAGCCTGTGGAAGTTCATCACCGAGAAGGACCTCCTGGCGCCACTACGAGTACAGCCCAACGAGTTCGACCAGGACGATCTGATCGCCCTGGAGAAAGCTGTCGAGCAGACCGTGCGCGAGTCGCTGGACGTCGTGGGCATTGATCGCCAGCTCATGCCGCCGGCAGCGCGCTACGGCTTACGAGGACGCATCATTTGATCTCGCCAATTGAAATGAACAGCTTCCCACTGGTCCACACCGCCAATCAAGCTGCCACCTTTGGCTTCAGGCTGCCGTACCTGCCGGATTTCTTGGAAGACCACACGCTGGTCGGCGAGCGACGAGCCGAGAAAGTCGAGGAGGTGCTGGCCCGCCAGGTGCAGTTTATCGAGACGTTGTGGCGCTGGCGCAACACGGCTTTCAGCTTGCGTTACCTCTACGAGCCAGGGGCAGCGACGTTGCAAGTAGCGCTTCTGGCCCGTATTGCCGGTCGTCCACAGACAAGCCGTCGCGCCGGACAGGAGTTGGCCGCTAATCTACTGCGCCTGGGCCAGGCCTTCAGTTTACCGCTCCAGCCAATCGAGCATCAGAACGAGTTGCTGCACCTGCTCGATCCTTTCGACCAGGCTGCCATCGTGGAACTGCGCCAGCGCGATGATGTGGTGCCACTGACCTGGCTCAACAGCGATGCCTACGTTGTCTACCCGCTGGGCCAGCCGGCTGGTAGCTTTCTGCCACCGTTCCAGAGCCTGGCCCACTACGCCGATCCTATTCTGATCAACCTGCACATCCAACCTACACAACTGAGCGGGCAGGAGACCCAGGCTCTGGCCGAAGCAGCCAGCATCGCCCAGACCGCCAGTGATTGGCAACGCCAGGGCTACAGTCCTCAGCACAGCGGCCGCTTCGTTGATCCGCAGGCGCAACTGGTGGCTCAGGCCTACAGCGGTTATCTGCGCCGGTTGTCGCAGCCTTTCCTGGTCGTCGCTCAGGTGGTTAGCCCCAACCCCGTGGCCTCTATGAGCCTGGCCCAATCGTTGGCGGTAGCTGCTACCGTTCGTCCTGCCGGTCAGAATACCGGCAACGAGCTGCCCCCTGCGCTTGACTGCCTTCCCGCCCTCCACCCAGACGATGCCCAGCGGGCCAGGCAAACGCTGAGTGAACTCAATCTAGCGATTTGGGGGAACCACAGGGCTACGCCGGGCAAGGAACGGTTCCGCTATCTCGTCGATGCCCGGGGGGCTGCGGCCCTGTTTCGGTTTCCCATAGCTGTGCAGGGCGGCATTCCTGGCATCGTCGTACGACAGGCGGCGCCCGACTTCGTGGCGGGCGAGCAGCGGCATCACTTGCAGGCGGGTGAGCTGCACCTGGGCAACTACCAGAGCGGTGGCAACGTGGTGATGCCCATTGCTCACCTGACCCGCCACGGCCTGATCGCCGGTCTGCCCGGCAGCGGCAAGACCAACACATGCCTCTACCTGCTGGATCAGCTCTGGCGACGGCATGGCGTTCCCTTCTTGGTCATTGAGCCGGCCAAGACGGAATACCGCGGGTTGCTCCGGCAGCCGGGCTACGAGGATCTGCTCATCTTCACCCTGGGTGACGAGACCACTGCGCCCTTCCGGCTCAATCCATTCGAACTGCTGCCAGGCGTGCGCGTGGAGACCCACCTGGAGATGCTCAACGTGGCCATCAATGCCGCCCTGCCCCAGTTTGGCGTCCTGCCCACCATCATCGAGGAGGCGTTGGAGAATGTCTACGCCCAGCATGGCTGGGAACTGACGGATCGGGCGGGCGAGGATAGCAATCGCTTGTTCCCCACCCTGGGGGACTTCTATCGAGAAGCCGTGCGGGTCGTGGGAGAGCGCGGCTACAGAGGTGAGCTGCGCGACAACATCACCGCCGCCGTCAAGGGACGTATCGGTAGCCTGCTGCGGGGCAGCAAGGGCATGATGTTCAACTGCCGCCGCTCGCTGCCGCTGGAGCACCTGCTCAGGCGGCCAGTGATTCTGGAAATGGACGCTCTCAACGATGACGCCAAGGGGTTGGCCATCATGTTCCTGTTGATTCTGCTGCGTGAGCACCGGCGCACGACTCGCGGAAATCAGCCCCGGCGCGGCCTGCGCCACTTACTGCTCATCGAAGAAGCGCATCGGGTGATGGAAAACGTGACCTCGGTAGGGCCATCGGAGGTGGCGGCCGACACCCGGGCCAAGGCTGTGCGAGTCATCACCGACTTCCTGGTAGAAATGCGAGCGATGGGTCAGGGCATGTTGATTGCCGAGCAGAGCCCGGAGAAGTTGGCCCCCGACGCAGTGCGCAACACCAATCTGAAGATAGCGCACATGCTACCAGGCAGGCAGGATCGCGAAACGCTGGCAGCGGCCATGATCATGGACGAGCAACAGGAGCTCTTCATGGGCAAGTTGCGGGTAGGCCAGGCGGCCGTGTTCATGACCGGATTCGAGAAAGCCACCTTCATGCGGGTGCCTAACTACAAGGATAGCGTGGGCTTTGCCGACCATCTGCCGGATGCAGCCGTGGTGGAGCACATGGTTGGCTATCGCCAAACGGCGCAGCA
This sequence comes from uncultured Anaerolineales bacterium, assembly GCA_965369635.1. Classification (GTDB taxonomy): domain Bacteria; phylum Chloroflexota; class Anaerolineae; order UBA3071; family UBA3071; genus UBA3071. The sequence goes on from CBDURC010000002.1 coordinate 16,177, forward strand.
GCACTACCTGCCCTTCGACGGCTGTCGCTTTTGTGGCGAGCCGTGCTATCACCGTCGGGCCATTGAGCCGGTCACGCGGCACAGGGAGATAGCTCAGCGCTTTCAGGTGGCCTTGCTGGCCTTCGATGAGCGTCCGCAACCGGAGCACTGGCCTGACAACTGGCGCGGCGTGGCCGGAGTGTGCGCCGAGGCGGCGGCGCAAGCTGGTCTGCCTGGAGGAAAGGAGGTTGCCTACTGCTATTTCGCCCACGAAGTTGATTTTCCGTTCACCGAGCACATGCGGCGCGAGTTTGTGCGGGCTGTTGAGGCATTGCCGGCGAGCGGGTAGTGCTGAGAATCGTAATGACGAAAGGAGAGATTTGACAATGAACTGTCCCAGTTGTAACGCCGTCAATCCCGATGGCGGCAGATTCTGTATGACTTGCGGCCAGCCATTATCTGCTGTGACGGCATCCAGCGCCACCGACGTTCCAGCTACTGCGTCCGCGGCAAAGATGACTACGTCACCCACTGCACCGCCTATCGCAGCTCTGCCCGTGAACAGCGCGGCGGGTATGCAAAGCCTGAGAGTCGTCGTGACCGACGTGAACATGCAATTTGGATCGATGGTTGTCTTCATGATCAAGTGGGCATTGGCGGCAATTCCTGCCGCTATCGTGCTCGTACTTGCGTTTGCCCTGATCTCGGCAATCTTTGGCGGCTTGTTAGGTGGAATCCTGTCCACCCTCTTCTGATGGTGTACAGTGCGCCATTGATATCTTCTCTGTCGCCAACAAGTACTCCGTCAGTACCGTGTATCAAGGGATGGAGAAGCAGGTCGAAGGGAAAGAGATACGCCCCTCTCTCTCCCCGATTCTCACTATTCCATTCAGTCGCTTGTCCTTCGATTTTCTCTGAGAAAGGGGATCCTTCATGTATCAACAACAGCCCTCCAAGAACCCAGCTCTGGCAGCCATCCTCAGTTTCCTGATCAATGGTCTGGGGCAGATCTACAACGGAGAGATTGCCAAAGGGATCATCATCATTGTCGTCCAGATTGTGAACGGGTTGCTGACTATGGTGATTATCGGTTTCATCACTTTGCCTATCGTCTGGATCTGGTCGATCTACGACGCCTATACGGTTGCCCAGAAGATCAATGAGGAGGCCACAACACAGGTCATTGAGGGAACCAAGCAATGCCCGCGTTGCGCTGAACGTGTTCATTTGAGTGCACAGGTTTGTCGCTATTGCGGCTATCAGTTCGTTCCGGCTGTAGCAGCCCTAGCAACGCCTGCGCAGCAACCGGTTTTCCCTCAGTCGCCTCCTTCTGCACAGCCGCCACAGCCGGCTGCGGCGCAAACAAAGCCCTGTCCCCAGTGTGGTCAGCAGGCTCAAGCCGAGGCACGCTTCTGTATGCATTGCGGATATGCGTTTGAGACAGCATAGCCGGCCGTTTCGGCCGTCCCGCCAGCACAGTCCGACGTCTCGCTGGATGGCCATGTGTCAAAGTCAGCTGAAGACGCGGTTGATCCAGTCGCTTGACGTGCTATCAGGAAACTGAGTCTTCCACCTCTCGGCTAGGAAGTAGAACAAAGTCACAATCGGTTCACTGCTCGGCTGGAGCAGGATGGTTAATCGCATGAACTGAGGTGCCCTATGATGCGAGTTCCTCACCTACGGCGCGTAATTCTAACGTCACTACTTTTGGCCGTGTGCCTCTTCACGGATTGTCGTCAGGCAACACACGCCTCGGAGCCACCCATTTGGCGTGGCGGGCTCCTTTGTGAGCCAACGCAGCAACACTTCCGAGGCGTGGAGTATTGTACGTCTGAGGATAGACAGGTACACGTCATCGTTGTGGATCTCCACAGCCCAGGTGTCCGGTTGGAGTACATCATTGCTAAGGGTATGAACGGAGACGGGACGTTTGGCGAGTGCAGAGATGTCAACCGGCCGTACTGGGGGCCAGTCCGGGGAGGGTGCCACGACAGTAAGAATGAGCTCTATCCGGTGATGTCGTTGGCCGACGCTGTCAGGCGCTATACCACTGCTGCAGCAGTGATCAATAGTGACTACGGGGCTTTTGAACCGGGCGAACCAAAGAACCGGGGGCATGGCCCTGAAGGGTTCACTGTAGTTCGCGGCGATCGTCGAGATGGTCCTGCACTTGGAGACACCGACAACAACGCCGAGAACCGTCCCTGGCTAGCGGTCAGCCAAGATGCGCCTCTGCGAGCGGAACTGCGGCAGTTTGGCCCAGGCAAGGACGACGGTGGCAAGCCCGACTGGGTGTATACAGGAGTGGGTGGCGCTCCGTGGCTGATCAGGCACGGCAGCATCCAAAACGAGCACGTCGCAACTTGCAGGGACGCGAGGGAGGGGGCTTGCCGCCAAGGTGCAGCACAGACGGCCGCGGGGCTTTCTTCCGATGGGCGCTGGCTGTTCCTGGTGGTGGATGAGCGCAAGGTGGTGGAAGAGCGCAAAGCCATGTTGATCGATCTTGCCGAATTCATGTATGAGCGGTTGGGGGTCTCGGAAGCCATCAAGTTCGATGGCGGCGGTTCTTCCCAACTATGGTATGGTGGAGAGGTTATCACACCCCGTGATGAGCGACTTCTCTCGCAATACCTGGCGGTTATAGCAGACCAGGGGCATGGAATCGATAACAACGCTGGCGTACCTGAATTGCACGCATCGCCCGTTTCCCTCGTTTTCTATGACATTGTGCTGCCTGGAGAAACGGCTGAGTTGACGTTTAGGATGCGCAATGAGGGACGCACGGCGTGGGAGCATTCTGGGTATTCGTTGGTTGTTGTAGAAAAAAACCTGACGTCAGCACCTATGTCATTGCCGGTGGAAGGTGCTGTACTGCCAGGCGACACCTCCCAATGGACAGTGCGGATTCCAACCGAGGCTGGTTCTGTTTGGCCCGATCTGCGCTCCGTGACCTGTCAGATGCACTACGAAGATGAGGCCTTTGGCAAAGTCGCTACCGGCTATGTGATCGTGTTGCCAGAAAAGCTGAAGTGGCTCGAAGGCCGTATCCGAGAGCAAATCGAGGAATGGCAGCAGCAGGGCGAGCAGGCGGTCGAGGACCTGATGCAGCAGATATGGGACTCGATCCAAAAAGAATTCGCAGAGCAGCGTGACCAATTGCTAGAGAGGTTATGGCGAAAGGTCAAGGGGTTTGTCGAAGAGCTTCTTGCGTCGTGTACGGGATCATTTGCGATGCTGGGATTGGCGCTGGCTTTCACATGTCGGCGACGACGTCGCCACTGATCTGACGCGGAGAGGGTCCAATGTCCTTTGGCGCACGAGACCAAAGCGATACTCCAGAAATGACTGAAGCTCAGCAGGAAACAAGCACATCCAAATAGAGCCCGGCAAAACAGGCAGCAAGGAACGAGGGCCAGGAGATATCCCCGTCTATCGTGAAGGGCGCCTCAAGAATAGATAGTAGACGGTAGGTAGCAATGAGGAGAGTGCGTGCATGCCATCAGACACCTCCGATCACAGAGATACCAAGAGTGTCCGAGAAGCCCGTTCAGATACGGCCTCCACCGCCAAGCGGCTGAGACCGACCGGCAGGCGGGCCATGCAGGGCAAGTTGTCGCCCGAGAAATCGCCCTCGATTGGTTCACTCCGGAAGGAAGCCGTGTACAATGCCTGGAAGCAGGAGAGTGAGTTGGTTCGAGCCGCCGGGAGCGGTACTCGTTCCTGGAAACCAGGTGAACTGAGCCGACTGCGCCGGCTGCGCCCAGGAGAGACGATAAAGGGCTACGAGGGACATCACATGTACAATGTGAAGCACCATCCCAGGTGGGCAGGCGACCACCGCAATATCGAGTTCGTGACGGAAAAAGAGCACCTGGCGCGGCATCCAGGCAATTTCCATAAACCCACCACGGGAAAGCTCATTGATCGGGAGAAGATGATCAGGACGGCGCGCAGGAACCGCCAACAGGTACGATACGCCAAGTCATGAGGAGGAATCTGATGATTGAGCAGATCAAGTCTTTTCTAATGGATCACGGCTGGGAGTTTGAGCAGGTCGATGAGTGCACAATCGCCACTGGTTTCACCTCTTCCCTGCCCGATGGCCGTGAGCACAGCTTTCCACTATACGTCATGATCCTCAGGGACATGTTCGAGGACCTGTATGTCCGTCTGGGCATTGTGCCCTACGTGGACAGGCCGAAGGCTGGCTACGCTGCCAATCTCCCCAGTCTGATCACCCAGATTAACCATGACCTGCCAGAGCTGAAACTTGCCGTTGATCCTGATGGGGATTTGGAGTTGCTCCTTGACATGCCCGCAAGTCAGGTCGATCAGGCTCGCTTTGATGCGGCGATCCAGTCTGTGGCTGACTACGCAGGCCTCTACTACAACGAAGTTGCGTCTGCTTCAGTATCAGGCTCGTGACCAAGCAGTCCCGTTTCTGCCCCAACTGTGGCGCACAACAGCGCCGGCCCGATGGTCGCTTCTGCCCCAACTGCGGCCAGCCTTGGGGTGTGCAGGCGGCAGATGCAGCAACTCCAGAGCGTGAGCCAGACCGCCGCAGCCGCCGGCTCGTGTGGCTGCTGCCCCTGGTGCTGGTGGCAGCGCTTGTGTTGGCTACTGTGATCTTCTGGGAGCCAGCGAGCGAAGCGTACCAGGTGCTGATAGGTCGCTGGCGATCCAGTACACCGCCCACACCCGCTGTTCCCATGGCCAGGGCGGTAGCAACTCAGACGAGAGTGGCAAGCGCTGCACCCGAAGAACCCGCAGTCCCTGGCGTGCTCCCGACGGCAACGCCACCGCCAACAGCCACTGCGCCACTAGCGCCTACGCCGCAGCCGACCAACACTCAGCCGCCCACGGCGCCGCCTAAGCCTACCGCCACACCCCAGCCCACGGCGACACCGCCAGCGACGGCGACGCCCTCGCCCACTACCATCCCCAGTCCATCACCAACACCTGAGCTGATGGCCTTTGTGCGCGAGAACGCTAGCCTGCGGACGGGGCCAGGTCAGGACTTCGACCGAATCGAGGTGCTGGCTGGTGGTCAGCAGTTGATGATACTGGGACGCGACGAGGCGGGCGACTGGCTCCAGGTGGAAGCACCCGATGGCGCCACCGGTTGGATCTTCGCAGACCTTCTCAATACGGGTTCGCTGATGATTGGTGCCATTCCCGTGACGACTGCGCCGAATCTGCCGCAATGCGCCATTGCAGTTGATGGCCGCTTGCGTACCGCCTACCAGCGCAGTTTGCTGGGTTGCCCGATTGCCGAGGCACACATCACGTGGTCGGCATGGGAGCCCTTCGAGCGGGGGGCGATGCTCTGGCGCGGCGATACGAATAGAGTGACAGTGTATCACTCAGATGGCTGGGCGACGATTGATGACTCGTGGGATGGGGTATCGCCGCCGTCCTCTCGTGGGTCTCCACCTTTCGGTCTGCAGGCGCCCGTGCGGGGGTTTGGCTGGCTGTGGGGGCGTCGGGACGACGTGTTCAACTGGATGGGCTGGGCCACAGACATCGAGAAGGGATTCTGCGCCCTCGTACAGGACTTCGACCGAGGCTTCATCTACACCAAGAGCGATGCCTCGCACTGTACGGATCGATGGGGCAACCGCAACTTCAGCCTGGCCCATGAATTGCCCAGGCTCTTAAGCGCCGCTTACGAGAACGGCGCTAGTTGGAAGTCCTACTGATCGCGGATTATCCTAAGACGAGTAACGAAGACGATGGCAGATCACCCGATGTTCTGTCCCCAATGCGGGGCACCTTCTGACAATCCTGACGCTCGCTTCTGCGGCCAATGTGGAGGCTCTATGCCAGGGGCAGCCACCAGCATCTCAACGGGCGCCAAGCCGATGGCAGTCTCAAGTGAACGCCAGTCTCGCCCGAGGCGCCGGTGGCCAATCGTGTTGGCAGTTGTGTGCTTGCTGGTGCTGGCCGGGGCAGCGCTCGTCTGGTTAACACCTGCGCGGGAGCTTGTGCTGGCCATGCTGCCGCTCGGCCGATCGGAGTTGCCACCAATGCCCAGAGGGGCACCCTCGCCGACCGGTGCGGCTGCAACCGAGACACTGGTACAGACACCCACGTCTGTTGTAACAGCGACTCCAGAAATACGAGCTACCCAGCCTCAACCCTCTACGCTGACGCCAACGGCAACCACCGCGCCGCCAACGCTGCCTCCCACCAGCACGCCGCGTCCAACGGCGACGTTTCCACCCACAGCCACGCCTCTGCTCACAGCGACTGCGGCCGCGACGCCGACGCCTGTTGAGCCGTCACCCGCTCCGCCGGCTACCCTTCACTACCACACACTCTCTCTGCAAGGGATCGCCAACGCCAACATAGCCGAGGGCTACGTCGGCCCACCACTGGGCAACGTGACCCTGGGAAGCGTGCCTTTCAATCTGGGCCAGGGCGGGAGCGTCACTACCCAGGCGGAACCGCTTCCTGATCATCCCCAGCAGGTGCGACTGCCAGCCGATGTACCCAGACCCCATGCTGTCTACTTGCTGGTTACCGGCGGCAACATGTATAGTCGCTTTGCCGGCCGAGTCATCGGTCTAGTGCGACTCGTCTTCGATGATGGCGCAGACTATGACATTGATTTGATCAGCGGCCAAAACATCCGCGAATGGAAGCACTCCGGCGAGGGAATTGTATCAGAGGCAAGCAGTCCTGACTTGACTGAGGTATGGCGGGGGCAAAATCGCCATGATGAGGGCACAGCAGTCATAGACATGCTCACCATCTGGGTGCCTGAGGGACTGCGAGGAAAACGGCTGTCCAGCATTGAGATCAACGACCGCAGCACCGAAACCGTCGGCGAGATGGATCCAGCCCTAAACTGGATCGGTGCGACAGTGGCCGGTGCCGAAAACGTCCAGCCAACGCCCGCTCCACCAGCATGTCAGTTCGAACCGGAAGGCCGCTTCGCTGCCCTATGGCAGCAGCACCGAGATCTACTAGGCTGTCCACTCAACCAGCCTACCCAAAGCGGTGCCGCCACCGAGCGGTTTCAGCACGGTCGCATGATCTGGGGTGAGAACAGAGACTGGCACTACGTGCTGTACGATGACGGAACGTGGGAGAGCTATGGCAACGAGTACGAAGAAGGCATGCAAGAGCCCGGAATCTATCAACCGCCGACTGGCCTGTTCGTACCGGTGCTTGGTTTCGGCATTGTTTGGCACAAGCACCTGGGCGGAGCCGATGCTCGTATCGGCTGGGCGACTGAGCAAGAGTACTGGCTGCCTATTCAGGTGCAGGATTTCGAAACCGGTCTCGCCATTGAAATGGAGAGCGTGACCTATCTGCTGGGCGATAGTGCCGCCCGCTGGTTCACGCCGTGACAAGCTCCTCATGGCAGAATTGCTCGGCACAGAGGCCTCAGAAGATCAGAAGAGATGTATACCGTGAAGATGCTCAACAGTGGAGATGATGTGCTTGGACTACTACGACACGTTGCCACCGGACTTGCACTGACCGCTGTCGTTGCGCTGGCTCTACCGGTGGTGGGCAGTTCAGGCCGGCTGGAGACGGAATCCTCCGGGCCGACCACAATGCAGACTGAACGGAAGGCCTTGCTGGATGGGCGGATCGTTCCAGTGGATAGAACCGATTGGCCTGATGGTGCTACGCCCAACGCGATCTTTCCGCGGCGATCCAGCGAGCCCATGGACATGAGTGGTCGCATCGCGTTCGAGACGGATCGCGACAGTGCGTTCAACCTGTACGTGAAACATGCTGGCGGTGGCAGTCTGGCCACCACGTTGGTCACCAGTGGGGGCAACGATGTGACGCCCGTCTGGTCGCCCGACGGCGGCCAGGTTGTCTTCGCCAGCGACCGAGGCGGTGACTACGACATCTACCTACGCACGGCCAGCGGCCAGGAGCACAAGCTAACCCACAATGCGGCCGACGACGTCCATCCAGCTTGGTCACCCAGCGGGGATCGCATCATCTTCTCCTCTGACCGCAGCGGGAGCTATTTCCAAGTCTACACTATGCGCGCTGACGGCAGTGACGTGCGACAGGTTGGGGTCGTGCCAGGCAACAACGCCATGTATCCGCGCTACTCGCCGAACGGCAGCAGGATCGCTTTCATGCGGGCCAGCGTCACGGCTCCCCTCTGCCAGTGGAACTGGGACGTCTGGCTCATGAACGCCGACGGCAGCAACCAGCGGCGGGTCACAACCAGCTTGGTCGCTGATGTGTATCCCAATTGGAAGCCCGATGGCAGTGCGATCATATATGGCAGTTGTCGCAACTTCTTGGATTTCGACCTCTATCTGGTTAATCCAGATACAGGTGCCGAATCCCAGCTCAACGCCTGGTTTCTCAGCAATGAATGGGGGGCTGTGTACTCGCCTGACGGCCAGTCCCTGGCCTTCGACACGGACTACGAGGGTGACATCGAGATCTACACAGCGCCCGCAGCCGGCGGTACAGCCTCCAATTTCACGCTGCACATGGCGAACGACCTATCCCCCAGTTGGGGCGACCCGTCCGCCGTGCCTACGTACTCGATCTCCGGCCGCGTGACTGGGGAAATAAACAATCCGGTACCCGGTGTGACTATCTCCACCGGAGTAGGGCACACCGCTATCACGGACGCCGCCGGCAACTACGCCCTCACTGGCCTCTTTGCTGGCACCTATACCCTCACCCCGTCCGATCCCGGCTACACCTTCTCGCCGGCTTTACGCTCGGCTACCGTACCGCCGGACGCGACTGACGTTGACTTTAGAGCCTACGATGCCGTTTCGCCTGACGGTCGGGTGACGTCGCCAGAGGACGGTACGACCATTGGCCATGGCACGATCATGATCGCTGCTGATGCCTGGGACAACCCAGGTGGTAGCGGAGTCGCCCGGGTTGATTTTTACGTTAGCTACGACGGCATCCAGCACTGGGTAGACTCTGACGACTCTGTACCCTATACGACGACATGGTCAGTACTCGAAGACCTGCGCTCACAGCAACTCAGGTTCTCTGTGTTCCTGGTGGACAATGCTGGAAATGGCTCCTTTGGGTCTGAGAGCAACTTGGTGACGTTCCTTGAGTCTTCTGGTGCCCCCGATGTAAGTGAGAACTGGGTGCCAAGGGGCCAGCGAGCGTACTTGAACCAGCGATCCCTGCCGAGTGGCGACAGCAAGTGTAGCGCTGCCAGTATGTCCATGGTGCTAGCAATGAGCGGCCTGATAGACTCGGACTATGACACCATGGCCAGCAAAGCCAACGACATGTACCCTAACGTGCTGGTAAATGGAACGGCCTATGTTTATCAGATGAGGAATGAACTCCGTAACCAGGGCGCGGCGTCGGAGTATGTCGAGGGTACAGCAGAGCAAGGATGGCAGAAGATCAAACAAGAAGTTGATGCTGGTCGGGCGGTCATTGTCCGGACGGAACATGGCGTCGTTACTGCAGCGGGCCACTTCTTTGTGGCTGTTGGCTACCGAGAGACTTCTACAGAACGCCAGATCATCAACTACGACCCCTATGGACGCTGGCAAGGCACTTGCTGCCAGAACAACTACGACAAGAACAGTCAGAATCCGAATAGTCACAAAGGGCGATGGGTTCTCTACGACTTCAATCGGGTCTTTGGAAACTACAACTACCTGATTACCGCTTCACCGCCACCTCTCTCCGAGTCACTGACGGTGGAAGACACTCCGGACACGGCGCCAGATGAGATTAGCACTGAGCCAGAGGACATTGACACATATCTCGGTGTTCCCACGGGGGGCTCTACCCTTTTGGATCAACAGGTATTCCTGCCGCTAACACTAGGCTCTCGCTCCTTTGCTCACCGATAGGTGGTGTTGCTGTCATAACGCCAAAATGGCACTAGCTGATCTTGCCGTGAGGTGATCCTGATGCCTGTTGAGAAGCTCGCAACCGATACTGCCTCTATGGCTGCCCACTTGGTCGAGACCATCATCAAGGATGTGTGGTCGAAACTGGATGCGGCATCAGAGAAACCCAAGCCCAGTGAATACCTTGGCCAGCGTGCCATCAGCGCTATTCAAGGACACAGGGATGCGGGTGAATAGGGGAAACGAACAAGATCATGTACTGCACTCTATGTGGAAAACGAAACGAAGACACCTCCAAGTTTTGCATGTACTGCGGTGCGGCCTTGCAGGCGCCACCCCGGCCTGCACCCCCGACGCCGCGGCCATCACGAACTTCTTCCGTCGCAATGGGGCCCTCCAGGCCAACTGGTCGAGGACGAGGCCCGCGACGCGCCCTGCTGATCATAAGCAGCTTGATAGGTGTGGTAATCCTGTTGGCTGCCGCTGCCTGGCTGGTTGGACGTCTCTGGCTGCGTCTGGGGGCTAACGAAACGGCGAAGATGATGCCGGCCGACACCGATCTCTACGTGATCTTCAACCCCGGACTGCGCCAGTTGATCCGCCTGAACGACCTATCCCGGCTGCAAGTGTTGGGCGCACCGGTGGAAGCCCTGGGCTTGGCTGATGCGTTGGGGATCAGCGAGAGCATCAACGAATTAGGCATTGACTTCCAGACGGACGTCAGGCCCTGGATCGGGCTGGAAGCAGCAGTCAGCGTCATGGATATCGAAGACGCATCGCAAGGCGTTGTCGTTGCTGCCGCAACTCGCAGCCGGAAAGCATCGGACAAGTTCCTCCAGAAGCTGCGGGATCAAATGGAAGCCGGTGGTTCTTCTTTCGATGAGACGACGTACCGGCGTATTCCGATCGCATTCGAGGTTGTGGGGTCCGAGGAGAAGACAGCCTTTGCGACGCTCAATCGTTTTGTGGTTGTGGCCGACAGCCTGGCGGCAATGCAGCAAGTCATTGACGCCACCCAGGGCGAGGCACCCAACCTTGGAGAGAGCTCCAACTACCGCGACCTCATGCGCCATCTTCCGAGTAACCGCTCTGGGGCCATCTATGTGCCACAGGCTCTGACACGGGAATTGGGTGAGGTACTCGGTCTTGGCGTTTTCGAGGGATATCGAGGTCTGGCCATAGCGCTCTCGCTGGAAGCTAACCGCGCTTGCCTCGATATCGTGCAGGAGTTCGGCACGGACACCCTGAGCCGGGCAGAGATCGACTACATCCGTCGTTCAGGCCATAGCCCACAAATCACCAGGGCGATTCCCGATGATGCACTGTTTGTGCTGACCGGCAAGGACTTGCCAACTGGCTGGCGTATGTCTCTGGGAAGTATACCAGGCTTCTCCCCAGAAGGCATTGATGACATCGTGGAAGAAATCCGTTACGATACTGGCGTTGACCTGGAAGAGGACATCTTCAGTTGGATGACCGGTGAATACGCGCTGGTAGCCCTGGGCGATCCAGATGACCCCTTGGCTCTGGATATGCCCATTTCCTTGCTTTTTGTTGCTGAAGTACCCGGTCGAGACCAGCGCCAAGCTGAACGTGCCGTCAATGATCTATTCGAAGCATTGGCCCTGAACAGCGACGCGACCCTGGAGACCCGCACGTTGAACGGTATTGAGATGCATACTTTCAGCGACCGTTGGTCAGACTTCTCTCTGGGCTACGGTATGCTCGATGAACACCTTGTGGTTGGCGTCTCGCTGTCCACGCTGAGGGCTGCGGCTCGCGCTAAAGACAACCCCCTGGCCGAGTATCCTACCTTTCAGCAAAGCGTGCGCCCGTTGCCCAAAAACAACCACGGTGTCTTTTATCTCAACGTTCGCGACGTTGTGCGTCTTCTCAAACGCTCTATGAGCGACTACGAGCGTCAGGATTTCGAGAAAGAGGTCGAACCCTATCTCGACCCGTTGGTCGCCGTCAGCGGTACAAGCCTGCCTGCTGACAAGAACGGATTTCAGCGGAGTGTGATCTACCTGCACCTGGCCCAATAACGAGAATCATACTTGGAGGTAAACCATGGCCAAGCCCAAATTCTGTCCCTACTGCGGCGAACCAACCGGCTCTCAACTCGGCAACTTCTGCATGGCCTGTGGCAAGCCCCTGAGCAAGACACCAGAACCAGCACCTAGGAAAACCGCTACGGCAGCGGCCGCCCCGCAGCTTCGGGTGCCGAAGCCTGCAAAGGTGTCAAAACCCCGCCTGCCGCGCTCTCTATCGGTTCGCCGTTTCCGCATCTTTGTTCCCACCACCCTATTTGGCATCTTCGATGTCATCGCAGTGATTGCCGCTGTCATCGTGCTGGCTGTCACGCAGATCCGTCCCCCATCCAGCAGTTGCCAGCCCCTGACCCCACCTGAGGATGCCCGTGTAGCTGATAGTCGCGATACCATATCCGGCAAGCTCAGCGGCTTTGTGATTCTGCAAGCCGGCCAAACCTACGACTTGACAGGAGCGGTGACCGTTCTCGAGGAGGCCACACTGCAGATTGAAGCGGGGGCGCGTCTACACTTTGATCGGGGTGCCCGGCTCGACGTCAACGGTCTGATCCACGCCTGCGGCAACCGCAGCAATCCGATCATATTCACCTCCAACCGCGACGGCGCGACCAGCGGGCCGGTCGCCAAGGCAGGCGATTGGCAGGGGATTCGCATCCTCGACTCCAGCAGTGATTCCTCAATTCTGAATCACGTCCAGATACGCTTTGCCGGTAGCGATAACTACCCCGCCATCTATCTGGATCAGGCCTCGCCCACGCTGGCCGACGTGCGAATCACCGACAGCGCCGCCTTTCCTATCAGCGCCGACGTCATTTCAGAGCCCAAGTTCGCCGGCGACGTGATCCTGGATAACAACGCTGTCAAAGGCATGGAAGTGCGCGGCGGTGAGCTGTACGGCAGCACGACGTGGGAAGGCAGCGAAGTTGTGCGTGTAATCAGCGGCAACATAACCATCAAGGATAGCGGTCGTCTGACCATCAAGCCAGGCCTGGTGCTGAAGTTCGGCGACAACCGCGGGCTAAACGTCGAGGGCACGCTGATCGCCGTCGGCGGGCGGGGTGCGCCCAACCTCAACGATGGCAAGAGCATCGTCTTCACCGGGTTGCGAGATGACGCAGCGGCAGGCGATACCGATCTGCACACAGCCGAGCCTGATGCCGGCGACTGGCGGGGCATCACCTTCCGCGAGAGTAACCGCAATACCAGTCTGCGCCGGGCCTTCGTACGCTACGCCGGTCAGGATGGCCGCGCCGCTATCCATCTGGAGAATGCCGATCCAGAGCTGTCGGACGTTGCTATCGAGCACAACGCCGGCTATGCTATCAGCAGCGACGCCGTTTCCTCACCCGAGATCAGCAACCTGATTCTTAGCGACAATGGACTGGGCAGCGGTTGGGAAATCCGAGGCGGAACGCTGTCCGAGCGGGCAACCTATCGCTGGCAGGCTACTCGTGGGCTGGTGCGAGTGGTTAGCGGCAACCTGGCCGTGGGCCGAGAGGCTACCTTGGTCATTGAAGAGGGTGTCCAAGTGCGCTTTGCTCTGGGTACAGGGCTGAACGTTGACGGCGCCCTGGAGATTGCCGGCGGCGAAGATCGCCCGGTCGTGATGAGTTCGCTTCGCGATGATGCCGACGACGCCGGTGGCGACGTAGATGGCAGCGCAGCGACCTCGGCACCGGGCGATTGGCGAGGTGTGACCTTCGGCCCCAACAGCAATGATCGGCGCAGCGCTGTGCGCCATACCTTGATCCGCTACGCCGAAAGCGGCCTGAGATTCGACGGCGTGGGGCCTGCGGTAGAGAACGTGACCGTGGAGCAATCCAGAGGCTCCCCATTACGCTGTGACGGCAACGCCCGACCATCTTTCAGCAACATCACCCTGTTCGACAATGCGGAGAGTGCTACCTGTGACATCCCTTAAACGTAACTGCCCGGCCTGCGGCCAGCCCAATCCACCCAACGCCCGATTCTGTATCCGGTGCGGTCAGCCTCTGGCAGAGCCACCGCGCCTGTCGGCCAGGGAGACTCCGGAAGCCGCTGATGGCAACGTGGTCGTGCCCCAGTCTGATCAGAAGGCTATCGTCATTGGACGTGATCCTCGGCTCAGCCAACGGGGAGGCTATTTCCTCAACCATCCTGCGCTGTCGTTCCACCACGCTCGGATCGAACGCCGCGGCAGCGGTTGGTTCGTTGTGGATCTGAACAGCGAGAAGGGCACGTTTGTTGACTACACCGCCGTGCCGCCCGGCCCAGAAGGTTTGCCCATCGGCCCCGATAGTGTGGTATGGATCGCTCCCTACGCCTTTCGGGTGCGCAGCCGGGGCGATCGGAGTCCGCTGGAGCAAGCGCACATGCAATTGGACGCTGTGGATCTGAAGCGCACGGTGCCCGGTGGCAGGCGCGGCGAGTCGATCACCATCCTGGATACGCGAGGCGTGCCCCTTTCCTTTCGACCCGGCGAATTCATCGCCCTGGTGGGTGGCAGCGGCACGGGCAAGACCACGCTGATGAAGGCGATCAACGGACTGGCGCCGGCACAAGAGGGTCAGGTGCTGATTGACGGGTCTCCCATCATCGACGCCGGCAATGCTCGTCAGTTCGCTGCACTCTACAGTATCATCGGCTATGTGCCGCAGGATGACGTGATGTATCGCGATCTGACTGCCAACGAGGTACTCACCTACACTGCTCGCCTGCGTTTGGCCAGCCTGAAGCGGGACGAGATGAACCGAGTGATCGAGCAGACGCTGGTCGCAGTAGAGTTGAGCGAGCATGCCCACAAGCGCGTCGTTCAACTCAGCGGCGGCCAGCGCAAGCGGGTTAACATCGCCATGGAGCTAATCGCCCAACCGCGGCTGCTTTTCCTGGATGAGCCTACCTCTGGCCTCGATCCGGGCCTCGACTTGGAAGTGATGATGCTCCTGCGGCGATGGGCCAGGGGCCAGGTAGTGGCTGGTGACGGCGGCCAGACATCAGCAGCCGATCCCAAGACCATCATCCTGGTAACCCACGCCACCGAGAACATCGAGCTGTGTGACTATATCGCCTTCATGGCAACCGGCGGGCAGTTGGCCTATTTCGGTCCACCGGCGGAGGCAAAACAGTTCTTCTGCCCCTCACGACCGGCTGAGACCGTCACCTATTCTGAAATCTACCGCCTGGTAGCCAGCACACCAGCAGACGCTGAAACCGGGGCAGTCACCTGGCCCGAGCGCTTCCGGCAGAGTGACTTTTTCCAGCGCTACGTCATCAGCCGCGCGCCAGCGGCTGTATCGGATACCAAGATAGCACCGGCAGCAGGCGCTGAGCCGCCAACACCCTGGTCTCGACGATTCAGCGGCCAGCGCCTGCGCAGTGCTATGGGCCAACTCCGCATCCTGGTCGGCCGTTACAGCCGTTTGGTCTCCAGGGATCGGCTCAACGCCGGCATGTTGTTGTTTCAAGCGCCGCTGACTGCGATGTTATTGGGGGCTGTCTCTTCGCCCAATGCCCTGCGACCGGCTGGCGCATTAGATGCTGAGAAGGTGCTGTTCATCCTGGCCTGCGCCGCCACCTGGCTGGGGATCATCAATGGCACCAAGGAAATCGTCAAGGAGCAGGATATTTACCAGCGCGAGCGGCTGTATGGTCTGGGGGCGGTGCCCTACGTGCTGTCCAAGATCTCTGTGCTCGGCATCATAGCCTTGCTGCAGACAGTACTCCTGGTGCTGTTTGTGGCGCTGCAATTCGAGCTGCCCGCAGGAGGGGTCTTTCTGCCCCTGTCTGCCGAGATGTTCATTACCCTCTCTTTGAGCATGATCGCCGGTCTATCGCTGGGTCTGCTGATCTCGGCCTATGCGCGAACGTCTGACCTGGCGACGTCGCTCATGTTCCTGGCGCTGATCGTGCAGATCATCTTCTCTGGCCTGCTCTTCGACGCCAGCGGGCTGGCGCAGATACCATCTCTGCTGACGACTAGCCGCTGGGGATTGGAGGCGCTGGGTGCCAGTGCCAACCTCAACAGTCTGCTGGTTAGTGCCATTCCCGGTTACGATTGGGACGCAGGATATGCCAGCAGTGGACCAAACCTTGTCATTCATTGGTTCATCCTGGTGACATTCAGTGCCGTTCTGATTGCTCTCACCTGCCGCCGCCAGGCACGCAAGTAGCAACGGAGTTTTCTGTGCATTGCCCAAACTGTAACACATCATTGCAGCCAAACGCTCGCTTTTGCGGTACCTGTGGACATCGACTCGATCAACCGCAGTGTCCGAATTGTCAAGCACCAGTCAATCTCAGCCATCGCTTCTGCGCCCGATGTGGCTGGGACCTGCAGCAAGCGCAGCCACCAGTATCTGAACCGGTCAGCACTGACACAGAAGCGGTTCAAGACAAGCCAGCACCAGAGGGCAGACGGCGGCGGTGGGGCATCCTGATCCTGGCCGCAGTTGTCATCGTGGTGCTGGCGGCCGCGGCCTGGTACGTGGTGCGGACTCTCCAGCCTTCCCAGGAGGTTGGCACGGCGGTTCTGGTTGAAACACCTGTCCTAACGCCTGCTGAGCAAGTCCCGCCGCCAGTAGAGGAGACTGAGGAAGTTGAGGAGAGTGAAGAACTGCAAGAGCCTCAGTCTTTGTGGCAAGCAGTACAAGATGCTGTGGAAGCCGGTGACACGCTCCAGGCCGTTCAGTTGCTGCAGCAACTGCGCTCCGATCATCCCAACTTCGAACCGCAAGCGGTTGGCGACCAACTCTACACCCTGTGCCGTGCCTGGTACGATGACTCGGCCGAAAGCATATCCCCAGAGGTGCTGGCCGCGCTCGATTGTCTCGCCCGGGTGCGCCCAGAGGATCCGGCGGTTGCACAGCAAGCCTGGTGGAAGGAACTTGTCGAGGCAAAAGAGCATCTGCTGGCCGGGGAAGCGGCCCAGGCCATTGACTTGCTAGAGTCAATGATCGCCGCAGCGCCGTCCGATTTCGCCCAGGGACGTCACAAAGGCTTCCTCTACGAGGCCTATTTGCAGCAAGGAGATGCCGCGTGTGCGGCAGAAGACTTTGAGGCGGCCAGAGCCAGCTACATCAAAGCGCGCACACTGGATCCAACGCGCCTGGAAGCTGGCAACCGCATCGCCAGTTGCCAGCCCCCCACGCCGACTCCAACGATCACGCCGGCACCGACGTTGACGCCTACACCGTTGCCACCAGGAGCAATGGTCATCTCCTACACCCAGGAGGAGCGGTTGAACTTGCGCATGGGACCGGGACTGAACTATCCTATCGTTGGACGGGCTGAGGCAGGTGCTGTGTTTACTGCTACAGGTCGGAGCGAGGATGCGGGGTGGCTAAAGGGCCAGCGGCCTGGCGGTGGCGAGGTCTGGATGTCCGGTGAGGTCGTCGAGGCCAACTATCCCTTTGTGGCTGCGCCGGTCGTAGAGATACCATTGCCGCCAAGTGAGTTTGTGATTGCAGATTCGGTGAGGGATTTCAGCACCAAGCAAGGCGAGAACGGCTGGTACTATCTGGCCTCTAGGTCGCCGGGAAGCCTTGACTACGACTGGATGCCTGCCGAGGGGGGATGGTACCGATGGACCAAGTCGGGCCGCAGCCCCGAAATGCGGCTCAGTGCCGAGGGCAGCTATCCTAGCTGGAACTCGGACACCATGCGGCTCTGGAGCAGCATGTACGAGGGTACCGTCCGCATTGAGGGCCAGGCACACAAAGAGGTGGGCGCTGGGCGTGGTGGCAACGGTGTAGCGCTACGCGTTGTCTTGCTCAGTACCGCCGAGAATGGTGACACCACGCTTGACCAGGAGCTATGGTCTGATACCCTTGGGGCTTATGATACCAGCGGTTACAAGTTTACCGTGGACCCCTTCGAGATACGGCCAGGGGGCGGGATCTACTTTGTCACCTCCGCCTCGGGAGACGATCGGAAGGACAACACTGTTTTCACGAGTCGTATTATTCTCGTGAACGAAGGGGGTGTGGTTCTGACCCCAACGCCAACCCCGGAACCCACACCAGTTCCCACTCCAAGGCCGCCGCTGTGCTTCGAACCGCGTCAGCGTCATTTTGAGGATCACAAAGGTTGTTGCGGTGAAGTGGTTGGTATCGCCTACACCAACCAGGGGCGGCTCAGTTGGGGACAGGTTCACATTGAAGGCCCACCTGCCACCAACCAATACCGTATGGACTTCGCCATCAACAAGGACGGCGGCTACGAAATAACGGCACTGAACATGTTTGCTGATTACACGATTTGGCTCAAAGGTGCACGCATTCGCAGCAGCAAATTCGTAGTCCACTACGAGGATCTTGGCAAGGTCCGCGCAGTGGTCGACTTCTATCAGGTATCTTGCAGGTAGACAGCGCCAGCCTATCGCTGCAAGGCTTTTCTGGTATTGCCGATAGAACCCATTCTGGAAACAATCGCCTTTGCTTTGCGTCAAGTGTATCATGCTCCACAGACCAAGGCAAGCGTGGCGTGGGTCGGGAAGACGAAGCAGTTTCGGAGTTCTCGGCGGCCCCTCTTGGTAGCAGCCTCCGCTGCCAGGGCACTCCCCGCTACACGGATGCTTCGGCTGTGCTCAGCACAGGCTATCGGATTGGGTTCTCCCCAATCGTAGCGGTTGACCGATGGTTGGGGCCAGGTCGTGGGAAGTCTCCCCACTCGAACCGGCACTCCGGTGCTCTCATCGAGCCCTTGGAGATACTTGCGCAGGATGTTGATGGCGCCGTTGATATCAGTGTTGAGGGTAGCAGCACATTCCGCAGACGGATGCGGGTAATCTCGCGAGGTTTAGGTGAGTTTGCCCCCATCATGGAGGCGCTGATAGACTGGAAGAATGAGCGGTTTCTGAAGGACCTGGCCGCCGACGTGAAGCGGGCGCCGCACGACATGGCCGGGAAGGGGTACGCGCCTGGTGAGTTTCAGCCCCGAGGCTACAAGGCCGAACCGGTGGAGATCGGCAAGCGGCGGGATGGCAAGCCCCGCATTGTCGCCCGCTGGGTGGAGGATCCGGAGGCGGGGCCGCTAGCGCTGTTGGGCGGAACGGGCCTCCCTCTTCAGACAACGAGCGGAACTGGAAGCGCTCCACTGCTCGGAGCTCCTCACTATTCCCCCTGATCTCACCACTGAGGTCATTTCCTCTCTCACCGCCCAACTGCATGCCAATGAGGTGGCCACGGCTCGCGCGGCTCTCCAGCAAGTCCTTCTCCGAATAGAGATAACAAAAGAGCAGGCAACGCTCTACTACACGCTGCCTGCTTCGTTACACCCCAGTTTGGCAGTGCCCCCAACCGGGTTCGAACCGGTGTTGCAGGCTTGAAAGGCCTGAGTCCTAGTCCTCTAGACGATGGGGGCGGATCGGTCGTATTCTATCAGAAACGGCGAATAGCGTCAAATGTGCGCGATCACTCCGCAGGGTGGCTGGCGATCTCTTTTGACAACAAGGGACGAGAATGCTACAATGGCGGCGAATGGCTAGATGCAAAGGAGTGTGAACATGGCCGAGGTACGCCGGGCAATCTACTTGGATCACGCCGCAACCACACCGGTTGATCGACGTGTGCTGCAAGTCATGCTTCCCTATTGGACAGAGTACTACGGCAACCCTTCTGGCGTGTACCGCCTGGCACGCGAGGCGGCCAAAGCTCTGCAGCAGGCGCGGGGGACGGTGGCCTCCGTACTGGGCTGCAAGCCGCGGGAGATTATCTTCACCAGTTGCGGTTCCGAAAGTGACAACCTGGCGCTGCGCGGCGTGGCCTTTGCCCAGCGGGCGCGGGGCAAAGGCAACCACATCATCACCACCCCCATTGAGCACCACGCTGTGCTGCACACGGCTGAAGAATTGCGCGACCGCTTTGGCTTCGAGTTGACTCTGCTGCCCGTGAATCACTACGGACTGGTGAACCCGGATGATGTTTCAAAGGCGATCCGAGACGACACTATGCTCATCAGCGTGATGTACGCCAACAACGAGGTGGGTACCATCGAGCCCATTGCTGAGATCGGCGCCATTGCCAGGGAACGGGGCATTCCATTCCACACCGATGGAGTGCAGGCAGGCGGTGTGCTGCCGCTGGACGTGGACGATCTGAACGTGGACATGCTCTCTCTCTCGGCGCACAAGTTCTATGGCCCCAAGGGGGTCGGCCTGCTGTACGCTCGTGATGGCATCCCTCTCTGGCCCATGCAGACCGGGGGCGGGCACGAGCGGCGGCGGCGGGCGGGCACGGAGAACCTCCCCTACATTGTAGGCCTGGCCACGGCGCTGAAGCTGGCCTACGAAGAGGCAGAGCAAACCAGCCATCGCATTGCCAACCTGCGCGATCGTCTGGTCGCCGGCGTGCTCGATAGCATCCCGCATGTGCACCTGAACGGACATCCCATTCAGCGACTGCCCAACAATGCCAATTTCACCTTCAAGTACATCGAGGGAGAGGCGGTGTTGATTCAGCTCGACCTGATGGGCGTGGCGGCATCCAGCGGCTCGGCGTGCAGCAGCGGGGCGGTGGAGCCTTCGCACGTGCTGCGAGCCATGGGCGTACCAGCAGAGGAAGCGTTCGGCAGCCTGCGGCTGACCTTGGGACGGGAGAACACCGAGGAGGACGTGGACTACGTGCTGGAGGTGCTGCCGCCGATAGTGGAACGGCTACGAGCCATCTCACCCTTGGTCCAGAACCGCTGAGTGGCGACGTGCCTGTTTGGCAGCTCCATCCGGCGCGTGGACGCGTCTCACCCGACACCTATTCTCTCCGCGTTCATCCGCGTCCCATTCGCTCTCTCGTGCTGTTCAATGTCCATCTCACCACCGTACTCTCTACGGCAACCCCACCTCGCGCAGTGCTCCCAGCAAGTTCTCTTTGCCTGGCGCCAGCCCCCCGAACTTGGCCAGGTCACCGACGACCAGCGGCGTTGTCATCAGGCCATACTGTTCCGCTTCCGGCCCAAGGGCACCGAGCTTGAGCACCTCCACTAGTCCGGGGAACCTCTCTTCAGCCTTATGGGCCTGTGCCCCTGCGCGCTTGCAGTTGGCGCACGGTGGGATCGTGCCACAGACCTTGATCTGAACCATTCTTCGCCTCCTACGAGTTCCTGGAGCGGATTTGCGCCCTCCTCACCTTCATCGCATCGGCCGAGGATGGGGTGCATCAGACCCATTGGCCCACTCCCACCACTGGTCATACCGCGTAGCCCCAGACTCCTCGACAGTCGGGGTTCCATGTCATGTCAATCGTCTGCCATGGTCGATCTAAGCGCTTTGGGCCGCACGGATCCACTCCATGATCTCCTCCTTGCGC
The DNA here is from genome assembly GCA_965369635.1 of uncultured Anaerolineales bacterium. GTDB lineage: Bacteria > Chloroflexota > Anaerolineae > UBA3071 > UBA3071 > UBA3071. Next base: position 37,312 of record CBDURC010000002.1, read on the forward strand.
GGAATGCGGCTCGCAGACTTGACTTCCTCGTTGATCACCAATGCCGGCGTGTTCATGACGTCGTAGGCCATGATGCCATCCATGTCCTTGACCTTGGTGAACGCCGCCTCGACGCCCAACTCACCCGCCGCCTCACGGACCAGCCTCTCCAACCGCTCGCATTTGGCACATCCACCACCCAGAATCTTGATCTCCACGGACAACCTCCTGTTATCAAAGCCTAGCATTGCGGTAGACCATCACGCAACGCGTATCATATTTCAGCGTATGAACCACCCAAAGATCAGCCCTGAAAGAGTGCTGAAGATGGTCACAAGTACTACGTACACTGCCGTCTTCTTGCGGCCGATCACCGAGTTGGTGATGAGGATAGACTGCACACTCAATTCAGGGTCGGCCAGCAGATAGGCCAGCAACGGCCCACGGTGCATGCCCAACGACAGGAACGTCTGAGCAATGGGCACCTCCACCAGCGTGGGGAAGTACATAAAGACGCCGAACAGCACACCAGTGAAGTTGGCCCACACCGTATTGCGTCCGGTGAGGGTCTCGATCCAGGTTGCGGGAATGAGCGCCCGCGCCATTCCGGCCAGGAAAACGCCCACCACGAGCAGCGGGATAATCTGTTTGACAAAGCGCCACATCTCCCACAGCCACTCCTGGACATCGTATGCCTGAAAGCGCCTGGCAGCCATCCACCACACGGCAGCGATGAGCGTGATCTCCGCAATCAGCTTGCCCGTGACACCAACGCTTAGGCACTGTCCTGAGCCTGCCGAAGGGCCACCGGCGATGGCCACGACCTTGAACGAAGCCACGACCAGTGTCAGCGTGACCAGCCCGAGGGCCACGTAGGTCCAGGCATTGAATCCCTCATCGACCTTGTTCAACCCCAGCCAGGCGGTGACGGCTATCAGGATCAGCAGGCCGATCAGGAACACCCCGTGGACACTCACACCCTCGATGCCCAGGGCAGGGTTCGGCGGCACGACGCTGTCGAGCCAGGCCTGGAAAGAACCGGCCCACGAGCCAGGGAGCGTGAAAGTGGCGTAGCTGCGAGTCAGCAACCCCACCTGCAACGTCCCGGCGATCAGCACGCCTAGCAGCAAGGCGAAGAAGACCCACGTGCGGCCGGGTACCTTGTCCTCCCGGGCGAAGGCACGTCCACCGTTGGTGGCCGCATTATGAGCTTCGTCGTCTTGACGGAAGAACCAAGCCATCAGGAGGCCGATGCCGATGCCGAAGACGATGGAGAGCACGATACGGGCCAGGGCGATATCCATGCCGATCTGCACACCGGTGAAGGAGATGGCCAGGATGTTGACCGCCGGCCCAACGAACAGGAAGGTGATAGCCGGACCCAGCCCAGCGCCCTTTCTGTGGATGCTGGCAAAGAGCGGCATGATGGTACAGGAGCAGACCGCCAGCACAAATCCACCCAACGCCGACGCCGGGTAGGAAATCCACTTGGGGGCGTCTCGGCCCAGGTACTTGGTGATGGCTTCCTTGGGGACGAGAGCGGACAGCGCTCCGGCGATGAAGAAGGCCGGCAGCAGGCACAGCAGCACGTGGGCCGCCAGATATGCCGTCAGGCTGCCGAGTCCGGTTTGCAGCAGCGTGAAGATGTAGTTTACGATGGGGTTCATGATGCGATGTCCGATACTCCTTTCGATGGTCTGCTTTCGGCTTGTGGGTAAGCGTCCGGCGAAGCTGCGCCTCAGACCGATGAGTTAGATGGGGCACGGATTAACACCGATCGACACGGGCAAAATCAGTTTTTGATCTGTGTCTATCCGTGTCCCCAATTGCTGGAGCTCCTTTCTCCACGAGACGAACAGACGCAGGACAGAAGATGCCGACGGGTCAATTCCCGCACCAGGTAGGCAGCAGCCAGCCCGGCGACGAAGCCCACGGCCATGTTGGTGACTGCCGCGACGGCAGCGGTGACCAGGGCCAGCCACAGCTTCCACCCTCGCAGCTTCACCACCACCTTGCCCAGCTCGATCCCCGCCAACAGCATCATCCCGCCCACCAAGGGCATGGGAAAGACGGCCAGCAGGTTGCCCACCGACTTGCTCAGAAACAGCCCCAGACAGACCTCGATCAACCCCTCTAGGATGCTGGTGCCGCCTGTGCGGGCGCCGAAGTAGTACTGCCCGGCCAGCCCCCCGGCACCGTGGCACATGGGCATCCCGCCGAAGAAGGAGGCGATCACGTTCATCACCCCCATGTTGAGCATCAGCTTGCGCTCGCTGACCGCCTTATCGGGGAAGTAGTCGCGGATGAGCGCTGCCGTGGCGATGACGGCGTTGGTGATGGAAAGGGGGATCTGAGCGAAGCCGGCCAGCAGCATGGCCTGCCAGACGTCCCCCAGGCGGGGCAGCGTCAGCGGCGGCACGGTGACCGCCAGCTCCAGCGCGCCCCGCAGCTCCCCCCGCCAGGCGATGATCCCCACCCCCAGAGCCATAAGCACAATGGCCGCCGGAGCGTAACGGTTCTTCCGCAGGGTGAGCACGATGATGACGGCCAACAGCCCTAGCAGCGGCGCTGGCTGCATCATCTTGAGCCCCTGCCAGGCGAGCATTACACCCAGCGCCAGTTGGATGCCCCGCGCCACAAACAGCGGTGTGACGGCGATGATCCTGCGCAGGAGGCCGGTGAAGACGAGAATGAACCAGGTGATGCCCAGCCCCAGGCCTGAAGCGTAGATCAAGGATGGTGGCCATTCCTGAGCGATGGCCGCCACGGCCACCACCTTCTTGGGCTGCAAAGGCATCGGCAGGCGGTAGATGAGCCCGATGGCGATGTTGGTCAGGCCCATCATGATGAACAGCCCCGCCGGGTCCAGGCCATTGATGGCGATGAAGCCTATGACCAGGGGGAACAGGGTGCCGAAATCGCCCATGGAGCCGGCCAGTTCTCGCAGGTTGAACTCGAAGTCCTTGTGCTTACTCATCTCAGCAAGTCGTCAGCAAATATGATGTCTCGTCACGTTTCGCGTTCTCGCGGCCAGTTCTGGTTTCACGGAGCATGTTTCCACGCCGCCAACATGCCGCGGATGATGGCGTCTACGGCCCCTTCCTCGTCCAGCCCGTGAGCCATCAGCGTCTCCAGTTCCTTCTTGTTCACCGTGCCGATGGCCGTCTCGTGCGTGACGTGCGCCCGCTCGTTTCGCACCCGCACCACGGGGATTGCGCTGGCCACGGCCTGATCGCGCATGATCTCGTTGCAATCCACATGGCCGCTGGCGTAAGGGGCATTCCCCAGCGCTCATAAGCTCCCACCTCCTCCACCATCTCCGCTATCGGGCAGGGCCGGCAGCGCCGGGCGTAGTGGCGGCGCACCTCCTCCGGGTCGCCGACGCGCATGATCTCCCCTTCGCACATCAGCGCCGCAACGTCGGTCACCGGCACCATCTCATCGCGGTGAGTGATCAACAGCACGGTGGTCCCCTCGCTGGCCATGCGCCGGATGAGTCGGCCGATGTCGTCGAGGGATAGGACGTCAATCCCCGAGTCCGGCTCATCTGGGATGGCCAGTTTCGGCTGCATGGTGTAGACGGCGGCCAGTTCGACGCGCTTGCGCTCGCCGCCGGAGAGGGTCTCATCTGCCGGGCGGCTCAGGTACGCGGAGGGCGAAAGGGCCATCGCCTCCAATGCCTCCTACATTTGTTCCCAGGAGGGTTCCTGCATCCCCAGGGCCAGGTAGTCCTGTACCTTGAGCCCTTCGAATCGAGCTGGCTCCTGCCAGGCTAAGGTCAGTCCCAGCCGGGCTCGCTTGGTGATGGGCAAAGGGGCAATGTCCTGACCGGCGAAGAGGATGCGCCCCCGCTGCGGCGCATAGCCGGCGCAGCCCATGAGCGTGTAGGCCAGGCTGGACTTGCCGGAGCCATTGCGGCCGATGAGCCCAAACACCTGCTTCGGGGCGAGGGCCAGATGCAGGCGGCGCGGAATCTAGAGTCCCTCCCTTTGCAGGTATAGATCTTCGATCTGCATAAGGTAACCGCTTCTCATGTTTGCTCACCTCCACGGCGCTGGCACTTGGGACATGGGCAATGGGGGAGCGGACAGACTGACGACCGGCTGTCATCGTGCGCTTCCCCTCGCGCCAGCGCCAGCAGTGCTGGCACTCGCTCGTCCGCCGAGCGGTAGAAAACGTAGAGTCCCTCTTGGCGATCGCTCACCAGCCCT
>CBDURC010000003.1:0-36671 GCA_965369635.1 uncultured Anaerolineales bacterium
TCGTAGGAGCCGAGCAGGGTCGGACTGGCCGGGTTGCTCACGTCCAGGATCTGCAGGCCGCTGGCACCATCGGCCACGTAGGCCGTGGCGCCCGCCACTTGAACGGCCACAGCCGAGCCTGGCGTATCGTAGCTCCCCATCAGTAGAGGCGCCGTGGGTTCCGATATATCCACCGTATACAGCCAGCCATCGTTCCAACCGACGGCCGCGGCCACGTAGGCGTAAGAGTCAGCGACCCTCACCGCGTGCGCCGTCCCAGGCAGGTCGAGTTCTCCCACCAAGGTGGGGCTGATGAGCGCGGAGAGGTCCACCACCCTCAGCCCATCGCCGCCGACCAGGTAGGCGGTGGTGTCTAGGATGGCGATGTCCACGACGTCGGTGCCGGACAGGGGCAGGCTGCCGACCTGGCGCGGCGAGCTTGTGTCGGAGACGTCGAGCACGGTGAAGCCGCCGCCTTCGCCCAGGTAGACGTAGTCGCCGCCGCCGGGGGGCACGGCCACGGAGGCCATCCAGCCGCCGAAGTGGCCCAGCGGTTCGATGGTCATTTCATCCTGGAGATGCGGAACCGCTGCCGGGGCGGCAGTGCTGCTGCCCAGGAAGGACGTTCCTATCAGCGCGGCCAAGGTCAGGCCCAGCGCGGCCAGGAGCCAGAATAGCCGTCGAGTGATGGGGGCAGACATCTTCTTTGTCCTTGCTTTGGAGTTGGGGGGCGGGATCGGATTCCGCCCAGGCGGGAGCCGAGAAAGGCTACGCTTGTGAAGGTGATAATGGGAGCAACTTCGGTTGGGTGCATTCTACTACGGATTTCCATGGGGGTCAAGGCGTGTATCTGGATTCCAGCAGATCACAAACCAGCAGCAGCTTCCCACGAACACGAAAAGGAAAGCGGCGGATCAGAGGGAGAGACCTCCGACCCGCCGCTGCCTGCTCAGCGGGGGATGCCACCGAGCGGATTGTTCCCGGCGAAGGTGTAGCGGTTGCCAGATGTTCCCGCCCCCCGCTGCAGATAACGTCCCGTGGCCGGGTCGTAGCGACGCCCGCCGTAGACGTAGAATCCACTCTCGGTGTCATAGCGGCGGCCACGGAACAGGTAGGGATTGCCCAGAGCGCTCTCGCTCCCCCCACCGCTGAAGGTCGGCGCGCCAAAGGGATCATAGTCCACCCGTTCCACGACGTTTCCCTCGCCGTCGGCCAGAGCGCGTACGCTCCCCAGTTCGTCGGCCTGGTAGAAGACACGGCTTCCACCCCGATCCATGGTCAGATCGCTCACGTAGGTAGCCAGGAGGCCATCCGTTCCATCTCGCTCTTCGATCACCTGCCCCGCGGCGTAGAGGTAGCGCACCGTGCCGCTCTCCGTTCGCTTGCCCACCCGGCGGCTCAGGCCGTCGTAGGTGAAATTGACGGTCTCGGTGGTGGCCTGTACATCGACGCCCACGGTGACGGTGGTCGCTTTCGTCACGCCCAGCAACCGGTCGGCGAAGTTGTAGCCGTAGCTGATCACGGTCTCGGTAACGGTGGCAGTGCCGTTCAGCGAGGGCGAGCCTGCGGCGGTCATCGGGGCTCCGTCGGACATCTTGGCCGACAGGAGGGGCCCCCGCAAGACGATGGGCAAGTACAGGCGAAGCATAACAGGGGTAACGGTAGCTGTCGGCGTGGCGGTGGGCGTGGCCGTCGGCGTCGGCGTGGCGGTGGTAGTGATCACCCGCCGCACCTGGATCAGGTTGCCGTTGGCGTCGTGGGTGCGGCTCTCCCCGTCCACGGCCTCGTATTCGTTCATCTCGTTGGTCGCGTAGGCAATGGCCTGGCCGTCCTCGGTCACCTGCACCCGGTTGCCTGCAGCGTCGTAGGTGTACTGGAGGTCGAAGGCCGGGCTCTGGGCGCCAGTCAGGCGGTAGAGGCTGTCGTAGGTGTAGGTGGTTGGGTCGCCTGGCTGGGCGATCTCCGTGAGACGGTTGCCAACCCAGTCGTAGGTGTAGCTGAAGCCGGTCAGTAACGAGTCGTCGCTGCTTTGGTGGTGCGCGATCTCCGTCACACGCCGCACTCCGTCGTAGGTGTAGGCGACGTAGGTGCCGTTGCCGTTGGTGCGGCGGAACAACCGCCACGTGCCGATGTAGTCGTAGGCAGCCAGCTCTCCGCCTTCATCGGCGATGGTCTTGACCCGGTTCAGCCCGTCGTAGGTGTAGGTCAACTCCATCCCGCCCGGATAGGTCAGGGTGAGCCGGTTGCCCACCCCATCGTAGGTGCGGCCGACGGTGTGACCGTTCTGCGTCTCCTCGACCCGGTTGCCGAGGCTGTCGTAGGCGAACTCGAGGACGCTGTCGTCGGCCAGGTCGCCGGGGTCGTTGTCGTCGCTGGCGGCAATCATCCGGGAGAGACCGTCCCAGGCAAAGGTCTGGAGCGTCGTGCCGCCCACCCCTGGCCCGGGGGTGACGTCAGCGCGCACCTGGCGGTTGAGGGCGTCGTACGTGTAGGCGACGAGGGTGCCGTTGGGGTCGGTCTGCTGCACCAGGTTGTTCGCCCGGTCGTAGGCCAGCGTGGCCGTCGTCCCGTCAGTGTGGGTGACGCTGGCCAACCGGTCGAGAGCGTCGTAACCGTAGGTGGTCACGTTGCCGTTGGCATCGCTGCGGCGCACCAGGTTACCGTTGCCGTCGTAAACGTAGGCCATCGTCACCTGACCGGTGACGGCGCCGCTGCCCACGCCGCCAGCCCGCAGATGGTAGGTCTCCGCCAGACGCCGGCTCAACCCATCGTAGACAAAGAGCGCCGTGTTGCCGTGGTCGTTCGTCGCTCCCGTAACCGCGCCGTTGGCGTCGCTGGTAAAGACCAGGTTGCCCCGGCTGTCGTACCCGTAGCGGCTGGTCTGGCCCAGGCTGTCGGTGGCCTGGACCAGGCGATTGACGCTGTCAAAGGTGTTAGTCGTGGTAAAGGTCACGTCGGGGGCCAGGCTATCCGGCTGGCGCTCGGTGGCGACAGTCTGCACCAGGTTGCCGTTGCCGTCGTAGCCGTAGGCGGTGATATTCCCCAGCGCGTCGGTGCGCAGGACGAGCCGGTCGAGGCCATCGTAGGTGTGCTGGATGACGTTCCCGTCATCGCCGGTGATGGCGGTGAGATTGCCGCTGCGGTCGTAGGTGTAGGCCGTCTCCACCCAACCGTCGCCGTTCCCGTCGGTCGTCAGAGGCGTGATCGCGCCAGTGTCAACGTCGGCGGTGAAGAACGCCCGCTCCTGCCGGTAGCGGCGGTTCCGTTCATCGTAGCGATACTGGGCGTGGCTGAGCATGACCGCGGCGGCGGCGAACTGGCGGCCAGGGTTGCGACCATCCTGCCCATCGCGCAGGAGCGTGGCCACGACGTTGCCATTTTCATCGTATTCCCAGGCGCGCACGTTGCCCAGCCCGTCCACGCGGCCGACGCGGCGGTCGAAGCCGTCGTAGAGGGTGTCGGAGGGGTGGCCTTCGCCGTCGGTAGTGCGCACTAGATTGCCGTTGCCATCGTACTCGTAGGTCGTCGAGCTCGCCTCGGCGGAGCCCACACCCTGGACGATCCGGCGCAGTAGACTGCGTTCGTCGTAGGCGTACTCGACGCGATTCCCCTCGGGGTCGGTGGCCGAGGCCAGGTTCTCCAGCGGGTCGTAGCGGTACTCGGTGGTAATCCAGGAGGAGACGGTGACCTCCGCCGTGCGGCGCACCACGTTGTCCAGCAGGTCGTAGGTGTAGGCGGTGGTGAGCCAGGGGTTGGCCCCGTCGCGGCTGTGGGTGCCGGTGGGATGAAAATCGCCGTCCAGGTCGGGCACGACGTTCTCCACGTCTCTCTGCATCAGATTGTCGTTACTGTCGTACCAGTAGAGGATCTCATAATCCAGCGCTGTCCCCGCCGCTCGCGTCTTTTTGACCACCTGGTTGAGGTCGTTGAACACGTATTCGGTGCGGACGCCGAGGCTGTCCGCGATGGCAGTGACGTTGCCCACAGCGTCGTAGCCATAAGTGGTGCTTACGTCCAGGCCGCCGCTGTCGCGGGTGGTACGCCGCCGGTAGCCGGTAGCCGGGCCGCTAGTGTAGTATTCGTACTGGGTGACGTTCCCTTCGGTGTCGGTGAAAGTCAACGGTTGGCCCCAACCATTGTAGGTCCAGTTCTCCACCGCCGCCTGCGGCGCAGCGGGGCCTGCGGTGACTGTGGGGAACGTGACCTGCACCAGGTTGCCCTGACCGTCGTGGGTGCAGGTGATGGTGTGACCGCGCGCGTCGGTGCTGGTCTGGAGCAACTGGAAGTTGGGCTCGTAGGTATAGGCCGTGACCAGGTCGGGGCAGGGTGTGCTGCCCAGGCCATCGCAGCCGCGCGCCGCGTCGGGCACGCGGCGTTCCTCCAGCAGGTTGCCCTGGACAAAGTGGTCGCTTGCGCCGTCGTCGTAGGTGTACTCGACGCGGTTCCTGACCGGGTAGGTTACGCTGGTCGTCTGCCCGTCGGCGTTGTAGGCGTAGTCGGTCACCAACACCTGGCCATCCACCACCTGGCGGTCGCGCAAGCGGTGGCCGGCGCCATCGTGCCACATCTGGATGATGTTGCCGCCGCGGTCGGTGATGGTGACCTTGCTGGCGGTTCCGGCGGGCGCGTCGGCCTCGATGGCCGTGGTATAGACCAGGGTAACCTCACCGCCGGCGGGGACGCCACTCGCGTTCGCCCGCCCGCCGCCCCACGACTGGTTGACGATGCGGTCGAAGGCGAAGCCCTCCGTGCCATAGATGTTGATCGTGCGCGGCGCGAGCGAGCCGTCGGCCACCTCGTTGGGCGCGATGACGGTCGTCAGGTTGTGGTTGAGGCGCTCGTCGTCAGAGCCGGAGGTGTAGGAGAAAACGGTGGTTTTGCCCACGGGAAAGTCGTTGCCGTGGGGCGTGCCGATGACAGCGGGCGTGGTGATGGACACCAGGTCGCCGTTGCCGTCGTAGGCCAGCGTCACGGCCCGCCCGCTATAGTCGGTGACCACGGTGATGCGGTCGCTGACGTCGTAGCCGTAGGTGATGTCCCGTCCCAGCGTGTCGGTGACGGTCTGCAAGCGGCCGTTGGCGTCGTAGGCGAAGCGCAGTCAGTTGCCATTGCGGTCGGCGATGGAACGCAGCCGGCCGGGCGCGGTGGCATCGTCCAGGGGGAAGTAGGTTTCGACCCGGCCATACCGGTCGGTAAGAGTGATGCCGGTGATACCGCTGACGATGGCCGTGTAGCGGCCGGCGGGGGGCGTGAAATCCGCACCGTCGAAAGAGTAGACGTCAAAGCGCCCGGCGCCTTCTTGCAGGGCCAGGGAGCCGCCGCCGGTGGAGACGAAACGCCGGTCATAGTTGTGCTCCCAGCCCCAGCCCAGAGGGCCGTCGTAGACCAGTTGGGAGTGGTAGTTGAGGCGGAAGGCATAGTCCAGGCCGCGGCCGGGGATGAGCAGGAGCGTCTGCTCGTAGACGAACTCGCCGGAGTGGGGGAGGACGGGGTCGGCGAGGTCGTCACGGCGGTTGGCGCGGACGAGGTGGCGGGCGAGGTGGCGGCGGAAGCCGGCGCGGGCGTAGTCGCGACGGATATCGGCGACGACGGGGTCGAGGGGGTAGATGCCGATGTTGGAAGGGACGGGGATGAGAAGGCGAAGGCGCCCCGACGGCCGGTAGAATTCCACATCATTCGGATTCTCTACCCGTTCGGGGTCGGATCGAGTAAGCATCCCGAGGACGAGGTCAGATACGAGCCCGCCCTGAGCCGCGGCTACACCAGATCCCTCGGTGCTCAACGTATGGATCTGAATGCCGGCCTCAATGTATCCCAACGCACCCTTGACGAAAACATTGGCGGAAATCAGCCTGACGACTCTGGAGACAGACAAGTATGTCTTTGGCGGGAGGAAACCTTCGTCTCTGTTGAGCGCCGGTTCCTGCCCCCCGTTACCAGGGTGGCAGATGTAGAGCATCCCGAGAATCGCTGGCCCCGCCACCGTGTAGTCAGTCTCGTGCGCAGCAGCATGCATGGCCGCCAGACCCCCACAGCCATTATATCCTGGAGCATTCTGACTCTGCGCAAAGATGTTAAGGTTTCCACCCACTGAAGAACCGACCGTTAGGAGCGTCAAGCCTACACCCGCCCCGCCAATCCCCATTCCAGCAATCCAGGATTGGACTGCATGGGGTCCCAAGGGCGCCTTGCTGAACGAAGCCGGTGCTGCTACGAGCAGTTCGCTCGGCCCCCAGCCAGCGCCCAGGTAGCGAACAGAGCCATAGACATCCCGGTTCGCTTCGCTCCAGGCGGCGATGGCGTTGCCGGCGCCATCTATTCCCAGGCCGGGGGCCCAGGCGTCCCCGGCTAACTCATCAATGCGCACGTTCACGGACCAGGGACCGCCGGCCGGCCGGTAAGCGGCATAGATCTCCGACCCACCGCTGCGCGTATCCTCCCACACGGCATGGGTGTTGCCGGCGCCGTCCACCGCGATCTGGATGCCCCACGGGGAACCGGTCAACTCGTCGCGAATTTGCTCGTCGGCGCTCCAGGATCCATCCGGCGACCGTTCGGCGAAGAAAATCTGCTCGTCCCAGATTTCCCAGGCGATATAGACCCGGCCCCAATCGTCGAGGCCCACGTCAACGTTCAAAACGTTGCTGCCCGGGCCTGTTCTCTGTTCGGCTGCACCCCAGTCGCCGCCTGCGGGACGAACGGCGTAAAAGACATCGTAGGTTGGCCACGCTCCCTGACGCCATGCAACCACCGCTTCCCCGCGGCGATTGACGGCCAGGGAGGGGCGGTCTTGCGCTTGCGTGGTGGGGCTGATGGGTTCGCTGACATCCCAATCGCCCCCGGCAGGGTGATAGGCGAAGTAGATCTGCGATTTGCCGCCGCGGTGGTCTTGCCAAACGGCATAGAGGTTGCCGCTCCCATCCACGGCGATTTGGGGTTTCTTCTGATCGCCGGCAGCGGTGGGATCGAGCTTGACGCTGCTCTGCCAGTCGCCACCCGCGGGCCGGTGGGCGAAACGGACGTGGGAGATAGCGCCCTACCGGTAGTCCTGCCATACGGCGTAGAGGTTACCGGCGCTGTCGCCGGCAGCACTGGGGTATCCTTGGTCCCAGTCACCGGGGTCTATGGCCTCGGCGTCCAAGGCAGGCGCAGCGCTTGCCGGGGCTGACCGATCGGCTGACAACGGCTCGAGAGACGCTGCCCGCTGAGGCATCTCAGCCGATGACGAAAGTTGATATGGTGCTGCGGACGCCACTGGGGCGGCTGGAGCGATCCCGTTCAGCGTCACCGGCCCGACCACCAGCAACTGAAATATGTGAGCGATTCTCCTGTTCATTCCCGTTCCCTCCTTTCTGGGTGGATTGGTAAATTGGTGGTTCACCTTGTCACCTTGTCACCTTGTCACCCCTGCTCCTCTGCTCCCTCGCTCCCCTGCTTCCACCTGCCCCCGCAGGAACGTTACCAGCCCCTCCAGGCTTCCGAAGCCCCGGTGCTGGTCGGCGCGGGTATCCTCCAGGCTGAAGCGCCCACGGCGGGATGTTCAGGCAATGCGGGCCGCTCCTGCCACATAGTGAGCAGATGAAGGAACCGTTTCGGCGGATTCTGCACGTGCTTTTTCTCCCGGCAATGATGTTGTGGTAGAATTATGGCAGCCTACCGTTGATTCAGCGTTGATTTTCGAGCGGTGAGAGGCGAAAATGAGCGCAGGACGAGAAACTGAGGCCCCATCCCAGCCGCCGAAGTGGCCCAGCGGTTCGATGGCCATTTCATCCTGGAGATGCGGAACTGCTGCTGGGGCGGCAGTGCTGCTGCCCAGGAAGGACGTTCCTTTCAGCGCGGCCAAGGTCAGGCCCAGCGCGGCCAGGAGCCAGAATCGCCGTCGAGTGATGGGGGCAGACATCTCTTTTCTCCTTTTCTCCTTGCTTTGGAGTTGGGAGCGGGGTCGGGTTCCGCCCAGGCGGGAGCCGAGAAAGGCTACGCTTGTGGAGGTGATGATCGAGTAGCTCTGATTTGCTGCATTATAGCACAGATCTCGACGCGGGCCAAGGGAGCATTGAGGGTCCCAAATCTGCCCCAGGATTCCGATCCCCGCAGAAGCTTGACGGCCAGAGCCCTTTTTGCTAGAATACAACATGCCTGGGCGCAAGAAGCATGGGCTGAGTGCCATCGACAGCCCAGACACCATGGCGATCTGGGGTTTGCAGTTGATGTAGGGATGATGCCTTCCCCCGGACGGAGATTGAATGCTGCGTCTCCCTGTGCCGCATTTGACAAAGCGAACATCTGTTCGTATAATGGCTGCCAGCGGGGAAACGTCCGAAGCGGATGATCGGACAGGAGACAGGAACCGATGGATACTCATCAGAAGCTCGACTTGCTGGGTCAAGCAGCCAGTTTCGATGTCTGTGCGCCGTCGGGCCGCTCGGCGGCGATGGCGCGAGGGTGCGTACAGCAACCACCAGACGTTAGGCCCTACATCTCCCACGTGCAACTGCCGAGCGGGCGCAAGAAGCCGGTGCTCAAGGTGCTGCTCACCAGCTTCTGCGAGCGCAACTGTCACTACTGCGCCTTCCGCGCTGGGCGAGATATGAAGCGCGCAGCCTTCACTCCTGACGACCTGGCCGCCGCGTTCGACCAGATCCAGCACCAGGGGCTGGTGCAAGGGCTCTTTCTCAGCTCCGGCGTGACCGGCAGCGTGCGCACCATGGACCGCATGATCGCCACAGTGGAGATCGTGCGCCAACGCTACGATTACCGCGGTTATATCCACCTCAAGATCTTGCCCGATGCAGAGGAGGCGCAGATCGAGCGGGCGGTACGGTTGGCAGATCGAGTCTCGGTAAACCTGGAAGCGCCGAATGCGCAGCGGTTGGCAACGTTGGCACCGCGCAAGGAGTTCGGACAGGGCCTGATGGACCCGCTGCGTCGGGCGGCGAGAGCCATCGCCCGCGGGCAGGGCCGCTGGGCGAAGCTGGGGCTAACGACGCAGTTCGTGGTCGGCGCGGTGGGGGAAAGCGACCGTGAGCTCCTGACCACCACTCAGCAACTGTACGATGAACTCCACCTGGCGCGGGCTTACTTCAGCGCTTTCAGCCCCGTCCCCGACACGCCATTGGAGGAACACCCCCCTGCCCCTCCTGCTCGGCAGCACCGCCTGTATCAGAGCGACTTTCTCATGCGCTACTACGGCTTTCGCTTCGACGAGTTCGTTTTCGACACTGAGGGCAGCCTGCCGTTGAACCTGGACCCCAAGATCGCCTGGGCCCAGGCGCATCCGGAACGCTTCCCCATGGAGGTCAACCGCGCCCCCAAGGCCACTCTGCTGCGGGTGCCCGGCATCGGCCCCGTCTCCGCCCGCCGTATCCTGCAGGCTCGTCAGCAAAGCAAGCTGTTCTTCCTGAGCGATCTGCGCAAGCTCGGTGTGGTGACTTCCCGCGCCGCTCCCTACGTCCTGCTGAACGGCAAGCGTCCTCCGCTGCAACTGAGCCTCTTCGCTTGAATTGGACGCGGACAAACGCGGAAGGCCGCGGGCTCTGGGTCAGCGGAAAAGCGGGAGAAGCAGAATGCTTGCACCCATTGCCATCCGCAATCCATTGCCCGCTTTTCTCCGGGACCGTCTCCTGACCGCCGTCCCACGCTGTTGGCGCTGGTCAGGAGACCAGCAAAAAACCGGGGGCAGTGGACGTGACTCTGTCCGCTGAAAGCAGCTTTCTGGAGAGAACAATGCCTTACGAGATCCCGCCTCGTGAGAGGCCCAAGGACGACAACGGCTACTTCGAGCAACTGACCAAGGCGGTCTTTCGGGCCGGCTTTAGCTGGAAGGTCATCCGCGACAAGTGGCCCAACTTCCAGCACGCCTTCGATGGCTTCGACATCGAGAAAGTGGCCTGCTACGATGCTCGAGATATGGATCGGCTGCTGTCCGATGGGGGAATCGTCCGCAATGGCCGCAAGATCGAAGCCACCATCCACAACGCCAATGTGATACAGCAACTCATCGCCGAGCATGGTTCGTTCTACCACTACCTGCGCAGCCTGGATGGGCTGGACTACGCGGCCCGTCGCAAGGACCTGCACCGCCGCTTCAAGCACCTCGGCCCCATGGGCATATTCGTCTTTCTCCACTGCGTGGACGAGAATGTGCCGCAGTGGGAGGAACGGAACGTCTGATTGCGGATTGCGGAATGGGAAATCCGCAATCAGAAATCCGAAGCCGTATGATGAGGGCGATGATGCCGCTTCAACGTCTGCTTAGACGAGGGTCGGACCGTCTGGTTCTCGAAGCCACGGTCGAACTGGTGAGCCGAGAAGGATATTCCTGTGGTTGACAAAATCCGACTCTGATGATATACTAGTGGTCACTGCAGGAACCGCATCACTTCACGTGTTTCCCCGGAAAGCGGGGAAGGAGGTTGCCACATGAGCGCCAGACGCTCTGTCCTCTTGGTCGCTACGTCCGTCATCCTCTGTTTGGTCAGTCTGTTGGCTGCGGGCTGCGGTGGATGGCGGGAGGCCTCATCTGCGGCGACAGGACCATTCCACATCAACTTGCCGCGCCTGCACGTGATCTACGATGAGCAAGGTGAGCCTAGCATTCTGGGAATCGCCCTGAGCACGGCCGAGAGCGTGGTGCGATCGGATTTTAGCATGCTCCGCCTCTCGCCAGAGCAGGTTCAGCAGTTGATGAACTGGAACATCCAACACATCGAGCTGGCCCTGACAGAGGATGGGCTGTTCGTTTTCGTGAACAACAAGCCCCTGCCGTACCTGGCCTGGGATGAGCAAACCCTGGCCACCGTGGGAGCGATGGCAGACAAGCTGGATGTGCTACTGCCGTCCGCTGCTCGATTCGTCCGCCTGCAGAACGTCTTGCCCTTGATACTACGCGGTGTGGGGATAGGCATTGTCCTGGAGCTTCCCCTGGCTCCCGGCCAGGAGACCATTCCCTTCGAGGGTCATCCCAACGGCCTGCCAGTGACGCCGCCAGCGGAGGCTGCGGAGAAGCCGCTCACTCTCCACCTCCCCCTGCAATACGACCAGGCGGGGGAACTGTCTGTTGAAGACATCAAGCTGCAGGAGTTGGGAGAACTGACGGGTCAGCCCGTAGCAATCGGCAAGCTGGATCAAGTCACCATGGGCACTATCCAGCAGGCCGAAGTCGAATCCATGCTGATGAGGATGGAAGCCAAGGGTCTCGTGCCCTACGTCAATGGCCAGCCGATGCCCTACATCGCCTGGGCGGACGAGTATCTGCTGAACCTGATTGAGCTCATTGAGGTCACATCTCCTGACGACCCCATCCTGGGCAATCCCTACCTCATTGACCTGATTCGCCGCGCCGTTCCGGGGGTCAAGGAAACCGACATCCAACTCTCCGTCGAGTTCCCTGCGCAGCCGTAATCGGCGCACGACCTCCTGTGGCAGAGGCCGAGTTCCTGACAAGCGATGGGGAGGTGATGAAACCATGAAGCGCTGGACGTGGTGGCTCATCGGCCTGATCGTACTGGCCATCCTGGTGGCCGCTGGGTATGCCGCGTGGCGGTGGGGACCGCTGGCGCGCTTGGAGACGACACCCACGCCCATTCCTCTCACATCCACTCCTGAGCTTACCGCTGTCGCCGAGGAAGAAGAGACGTTCTCCAAGATGCGGAAGCAGATGGTAGAGCGCACCATACGCGCCCGCGGCGTCAGCTATCCGGAGGTGCTGCGGGCCATGGAGACGGTGCCCCGCCACCACTTTGTGCCAGATCGCTACCTGGCACAGGCCTACGCCGATCACCCGCTGCCCATCGGCTACGGCCAGACCATCTCCCAGCCCTACATTGTGGCGCTGATGACGGAATTACTGAGGCTGGAGTCGGACGAGCGAGTACTGGAGATCGGCACCGGCTCCGCTTACCAGGCGGCGGTGTTGGCCGAACTGGTGAACGAAGTCTACTCCATCGAGATCGTCCCTGAACTGGCCGAAAGCAGTGCCCAGCGGCTGAAGGCGCTGGGCTACGACAACGTGCGCACGAAGCAAGGCGACGGCTACTACGGTTGGGAAGAATACGCCCCCTTCGATGCCATCATCGTCACCTGCGCGCCGGATCACGTGCCACAGCCGCTAATCAATCAACTGGCCGAAGGCGGGCGACTGGTCGTTCCCGTCGGCCCGCCGGGTGGCTATCAGACGCTGTGGCAGTACGTGCGGGAAGAGGACGGGCTGAAGGCCTACAACCTCGGCGGGGTGCGCTTCGTGCCCCTGCTGCGGGAGGTGCCACAGTCAGCCGATTGAGCCGATTGAGCCGATGATTCATCGGTTGCATCGGCTTCATCCGTTTCATTGGCCTCATCCGTTTCATTGGCCTCATCGGTTTCGTCGGCTTCATCGGCTGACTCTGCCAGACCCCAGACGCTCAGCGCCGCGGCAGCGTAGCAGGCAGCGCCTGCGCCTAGCACTGCGCTGAAACCCCACGACACCGCTCCTAGCGCAGACAGAATCGAACTGAGCACCGAGGTGCAGCCGTTGACCGCCCAGGCCCAGGGGATGAGCCTGGGCGCTCCTCGTTCTAGGAGTCCGATGCCTTTGGGGAAGGGCACGCCCATCAGAAAGCCGAGCGGGGCCAGTGTCAGCACAGCGACGACGAAGCGGTAGCCCAGTGGCAATCCCAGCGTCAACCGGAAGAGCGGCGGTAGGAGCAGTGGATAGAGAACGATGGCCGCGACCAGCGCGCTGAGCATCAGGCGGTGCGGCAAGCGCGGCGCACAGAAGCTGCCCAGGCCCGAGAAGAGCAGCAAGGCGAACAACACAGCGGTCATGGCGTACACAGGCTGACCCAGGAAGAGGATGAACCGCTGCATAAGTGGGATCTCCACGAACAGATAGGCCAGCCCCAGCAACCCGAAGTACAGAAAGGTCCACCCCCTGAGCTTGCCGAGTTCCCACGGATTCCCCCGAGCACCATCAGACCCTGCATCGGATTGTCCGGCTCTCCTCACCAGGAGCGGCCCCAGGATCAGCACCGCAGAGGCCAACAGCGTCAGCGCCAACAGCGCCAGAAACACGAAGTAGCCACTGCCGCCGAAGGGCTGCCACGTCTTGCCCAGCGTGCGCAGGATGGCCGGCGTCTGCTGCCAGCGGAAGAAGTGAAAGAAGAAGGGATGATCGTCAGTCGGTGGGGCGACGGCGAAGGGGTAGGCGGCATAGAAGGTTCGCCGGTCGGCGGCGACCAGCAGTTCGCCGAAGGCCTGGGCGTAGGTCGGCTCCGGCAGCACGTTGTAGCGGTTGATCTCCTCGGCGCTGATGCCAGGCCCGACGACGAGATCGAAGCGGCGCGCAGCGCAGAACTCCCTCACAGCGTCCACTTCCGCCGAAGTGAAGCCGCTCTCCTTGACCAAGAACGTCCCCGTCTGCACGCCGCGGAAGGCGATCACGCTGGCCGCCGGATGGCTGACGCCAGTTCTCTCCAGTGCTTCCAGGATCAACGCCAGCGTGCGAACGCTCTCGCTGGGCGGGGTCTGCAGCCATCGTGTCACCACCAGCAAGCCGTCGTCCTCCAGGTGGGCCAGATACTCGCCGAAGGCCTCGACGGTGTGCACGTAGTCCTCAGCCAGGCTGTAGACGCCAGAGGTCACGGGACGATAAGATCCTGTGAGTGCCAGTTGCACCAGATCGAAGAACTCGCCGCTGCGGCGCAGATAGCTGCGCCCCGCCTCCGTCACTACGGTCACCCGCGGATCACCGTACACATCGCTGGCGGGCGGGGCCATGCCGTAGCGAGCAGCAGCAACCAGCAGCGGGTTGCTTTCCACGGTGGTGATGGCAGAAGCGCCCTGTGCCAGAGCGGCCCACACGTCCAGCCCCCCTCTCGGTTCCAGGATGAGCGCCCGCGCCCCCGGCCGCAAGCGGTAAGCTACCGCCGCTGGCAGATAGCCGCTGAACGCTAACTCGGCTTGCGGGTCGACAATGAGCGGCACGGGGGAGAGATCGTCACCATCCACGGCCAGGCCAAGCTGCGGTGGGGGCGCGCCGCTGTAGGTGTAGCTCAGTCCTGGCAGTTGCCGTACGCCAGGGCTCTCCAGGAGATCCACGCGGGAGAAAGCATTCCAGTCGCTGAAGACGACCCGAGCACCCGGATAGTGCAGTGCCTGGCTCAGTCCCTTGTAGGGCGAAAGCTGAACATCGAGGAAAGGTGGCCGCGCCAGCGTCAGCCAGGCCAGCAGCGCCGTGCCCGCCAGGTAGCCCAGGGGCAGCACACCACGGAAGCTCGCGCCGGACGGCTGCGTCCGCCGCCTTTCCGCCGAACTTGGCCGTCCGGCGGGAGCGAGTCGTGATTTGGCGAAAGCGGCCGCACTGAGCCAGCCCAGTAGCCCCGCTGCAGCGATAGTGCCTGGCCCGCCCAGCCGGGGCAGCAGCAACACAGCCAGCAAACAGCCTGCTGCCGAACCGGCCAGGTTGGCAGCGTAGAAACGGTTGGTCCGCTCGGGGGCCGCAGCCAGCGGAATGGACACCACCAACCCACTGAGGGCGAAGGGCACAAGCAGCACCAGGTAATGCAGCAGCAAGTAGGCGACTTGCAGCCGGTCCCAGGCGATGCTATAGGAGTCGAAGGGCAGGATGTTCGTGAGCAGGTAGCTGGCGGGCACGCTGAGGCCAAAGGCGGCTGCCAGCCAGACCAGGCGGCGGGGCCAGCGCCCGCGTGCCAGCCGCGGCCAGAGCGTCAGAGCCGATCCGCTGGCACCGAAGCCCAGCAGCGCCAGGCTCACGGCCATGAAGGCGAAATGGTAGAACTGGGCCACAGAGAAAATGCGCGTCAGGCTGATTTCGAAGACAAAAGTGGCTGCCGCCAGCAAGAACAGGCCCAGGTAGATGGGGATCACGGCTTTCCCTTTTCGCACGATCACTCCGTCAAGCATGGCGGGCCCGTTTCTCTCCATCGGCTCCATTGGACTCATCGGCTTCATCAGCTGACCTGAACTATAGCAGAAAGATGGCCGCTGGTCAAGATGAAAGATAGGCTCTGGGTTTCTGCTTTCGCTGAAGTCATGCTAGAATGGGCGAAGACCGAGCAGCCATGACTTATGTCATAGCATGCGGCGGGACAGTTCGCTATCATTATGGAAGGGTTTGTGTATTCATCCACTGGCGAAGTGAACAAGGAGGCGATATAGTGTACAAGATTCTGGCCCGAGAGGACTTGGCCCCGATCACCAAGTTGATGGTCATCGAAGCGCCTGAGGTGGCGCGCAAGACGCAGGCGGGCCAGTTCGTCATCGTGCGCATCGGTGAAGAGGGCGAACGTATCCCCCTGACCGTCGCCGACTTCGACCGCCAGGCGGGCACGATCACCCTCATTCTGCAGGAAGTGGGCAAGTCCACCATGCACCTGGGTATGTTGAAAGCCGGAGACAGCCTGGCCAGCTTCACCGGGCCACTGGGCGAGCCTAGCGAGATCGAGAACTACGGCACGGTGCTTTGCATTGGTGGCGGGGTGGGCATTGCACCCATCTTCCCCATCGCCCGTGCCCTGCGGAAGGCAGGTAACCAGGTCATCTCCATCATCGGCGCCCGCAACAAGGGGCTGCTCTTCTGGGAGGACAAGATGCGCAGCGTCAGCGACGAGTTGATCGTCTGCACCGACGACGGCTCCTATGGGCGCAAGGCTCTGGTCACCGTGCCCATGAGAGAGCTCCTGGAGCAACGTGACGACGTGAGTCGCATCTGGGCTATCGGGCCGGCGATCATGATGAAGTTCTGCAGCCTGACGGCCCAGCCGTTCGACGTGCCCATCATCGTCAGCCTGAATTCCATCATGGTGGATGGGACAGGGATGTGCGGCGCCTGCCGCGTGGAGGTGGGTGGTCGTACCCGGTTTGTCTGTGTAGATGGACCGGAATTCGACGGACGAGACGTGGACTGGGACCAACTGCTGGCCCGCCAGCGCATCTATCTCGAAGAGGAGAAACTGGCGCGGGAGAAGTTTGAGCATGAGTGCTGCAGCAAACATAAGAGCTCAGGGAGTGCAGTGTAATGCCTGAAACGACGAAAACCAAGCCGAAACGACCCAAGCCGGGGGCTATTCCCCGTCAGGAGATGCCGCGACAGGCAGCAGAGGTGCGGCGCGCCAATTTCAACGAGGTGGCCCTGGGCCTGACCATGGAGATGGCGCAACGGGAGGCGCAGCGCTGCCTGCAGTGCAAGAAGCCGCTCTGCATTGCTGGCTGCCCTGTCGAGGTGCGCATTCCCGAATTCATCCTCGCTCTGGGCGAAGGCAACATGCCCGAGGCGGTGCGGTTGCTCAAGGACAAGAACAACCTGCCAGCCATTTGCGGGCGGGTCTGTCCGCAGGAGACGCAGTGCGAGGAAGTATGCGTGCTGAGCAAGAAGTTCGAGCCTGTGGCCATCGGCCGGCTGGAGCGGTTCGTCGCCGACTGGGAACTGGCGCAGGGGGTGGAGGCGCCGGAGCCGTTGCCACCCACCGGCAAGCGGGTAGCTGTCATCGGGGCCGGGCCGGCGGGACTCACCTGCGCGGCCGATCTCGCTCGCTGCGGCCATCAGGTGACACTCTTCGAGGCGCTGCACGCCCCCGGCGGCGTGCTCATGTACGGCATCCCCGAGTTCCGCCTGCCCAAGCGCACTGTGCACGCTGAGGTGGATTACGTCAAGAGCCTGGGTGTGGACCTTCAACTGGACGCTGTGGTGGGCAAGCTGTACACGCTGAACGAACTGCTGGGCGAACGGGGATATGACGCCATATTCCTGGGTACGGGGGCGGGGCTGCCCCGCTTCATGCGCATCCCCGGCGAGAACTACAACGGCGTCTATTCGGCCAACGAGTTCCTGACCCGCGTCAACCTGATGAAAGCCTACCTCTTCCCGGAGTACGACACACCGGTGAAGGTGGGCAAGCGGGTGGCGGTGATCGGGGGCGGCAACGTGGCCATGGACAGCGCTCGTTGTGCGCTGCGGCTGGGCTGGCAGCGTGCCCTGGCCAAGGGAAACGAACCGCCCGAGGTGACCATCGTCTACCGCCGCTCGCGGGTGGAGTTACCTGCCCGTTTGGAAGAGGTGGAGAACGCCGAGGAAGAGGGCGTGGAGTTCAGACTGCTCACCAACCCTGTGGAGATCTATGGCGACGAGCAGGGCTGGGTGCGAGGCATGCGCTGCATCCGCATGGAGCTGGGCGAGCCGGACGACAGCGGCCGGCGGCGTCCGATTCCCATCGAGGGCTCCGAGTTCGACATGGAGGTGGACGTGGTGGTCGTGGCCATCGGCACCAGTCCCAATCCGCTGGTCTTCACCGACGCCGGCGGGCTGGAGCGCACCCGATGGGGTACGGTGGTGGCAGACGAGGAGACAGGCCGCACAACCAAGCAGGGGGTCTGGGCCGGAGGCGACATAGTCACCGGCGCCGCAACGGTGATCAGTGCCATGGGCGCGGGCCAGCGGGCCGCAGCCGACATCCATCGCTACCTGGTGGGCGAGGAGATCTGCGAGTAGATCATCTCGACAATTGGGTTCTCGGCGAAGTCGTGGTACAATAAGATCGTCCGGCCAACCTGGTATGTGTCCCTCATGCACAGGAGCTGACGACGTAGCCCACATCAACGCCGCCTCCTGGGCAAACAGGGGGCGGCGCTTGGCGTTTCGGGAGTGGGCCGCTGGCCGCGGCGATGTGAAGTGCTTTGTGTATTGCCCAGTTGGCCGCGATGCGTCGAGGAGGTGCTAGAATGCGGAGGCACATGTTTGTGGCGACGGTTTCCTTGCTGATCCTCTTCATCATCGGCGGGGCGTACGCTCATGGCCAGATCAGTGTAGGCGCAGCGAGCGTGCTCGAGGGGCGCTCCGCGCCATCACACCCGAGTGGGATGGCCGTCCCAAACAACGACACCTGGATCAGCGGTGGCCCCTATGGGGGCTACGTCAACAGCCTGGGCATGGCCAGCACGGATCCTGATACGATCTACGCCGCTGCAGATGGTGGCATGTTCAAGACGACAGATGGCGGTGTGACGTGGATGAGAACCGGCTTTCCTCCCATCTTGGTGCGCAGCGTCCAGGTGGCCCCGAATGATCCGAGCACGGTCTACGCGGGCACCGACGACGGCGTCTACAAGAGCCTGAACGGCGGCGATACCTGGACACGAAGTGGACTGGAGGGCGCCAGGGTAAACGCGTTGGCTATTGACCCGCTCCACCCGCAGACCGTCTACGCGGGCACAGGCTGGCGGCTACAAGCCCCGGACGAGGAGACCGTCGGCCTTTTCAGGAGCACCGATGGAGGACAAACCTGGCAGAAGAAGCTCTCCCAGGTAGGGCATGCTGTCATGGCACTGCTCATCGACACCAACGATTCCTCCACCGTCTACGCTGGTGGTGTCTTCTGTAGCCGCTGCCTCTTCAAGAGCGAGAACGGCGGCGACACCTGGGAGAGCAGAAGAGTTGGCGGATACTCGTCCGACCAGATCGTTGCCCTTGCCATGACGCCCAGCGGCACGAATCCGTCAGTGATCTACGCTGTTGATGCGACCGATATGGACGTATTCAAGAGCACTGATCAAGGGGAGAGCTGGTCATCCACGGGCACGCCTTTCATCTCCCCTGCGTCGCCCTGGGCTTTGGCTGTTGACCCCAATGACCCCAACGTAGTCTATGTCGGTACTCACTACTTCCAGGGGCGTCTCTACAAGAGCGCAGATGGCGGCTCCACCTGGTCAATCGAGACGGAGGGGCTTCCTCCGGTCGGGCCAGCAAGTATCGTGATTGATCCACGGGACAGCGACGTCTACGTCGGCCTTGAATCGGGCGGCGTGTATCGTTCGACGGACGGGGCAGAGAGTTGGCATTCCTCAAGTCAAGGCATGAGCAATTCCTACGTTGCGGGCCTGGCCATTGATCCCTTCTCTTCGGCCACAGCATTCGCAGCCATACAGGGGGAGGGGCACTACCTGGCCAGGACGAGCAGTGGGGGCGCTGCGTGGGACTACTGGACGAGTTCTCCCACGAACCTCGGTGCAGTTGCGGTTCATCCTCATGATCCGTCCGCTATCTTCGTTGGCGATGGTTGGGATTATCAATCCTCACTGTCTCTGTACAGGACCACAAACCAGGGCCAGAGTTGGGCAAGAGTGACGGTGCTTCTGAAGAGTGGCAGTGATTACCTGGGCGTCTCCGATATCTGGATAAACCCCAGCAACACAAATGTCTTTCTGGTGGCAACTGCAGGCTTTGGTGAGAATGGCGGAGGCGTGTACAGGAGCACCGATGCCGGAGCAACGTGGTCGAGAACACGCAGCTTCTGGGCGGCTGCCCTGGCCGCTGATCCCACGAACCCCGACGTGCTCTATTTCGGCAGCCAGCGATGTGGCTACGTTTTCAGGTCGACGAATGGCGGAGAGGGCTGGACGAACATCAGTCCTGAAGCTCCACCTGGCGAGTGTTGGGTCCATGAGGTGCGGGACGTGGAAGTTCTGAACTCACACGTCTATGCCGCGACAGGTGAAGGCCTGATGAAGTGGGATGACTCTGGTTGGATGGAAGTCGCTGGTCTGCCGACCAACGATGTTACCGCAGTGGCCATTGACAGATCCGCAGGTCCTGGTACCATCTACGTCGGCACAGGAGGTCACGGGGTATTCGTCTCAGACGACAGAGGAAGCACATGGGCGGTTTTCAACGAGGGTCTGGGGAACCTGGACATCACCAAGCTGGCCGTCAGTGCCAGCCAACCCCGAATCCTGTATGCGGGCACAGCCTACGGGGGAGTGTGGAGCAGGACGCTGACGGTCGTGCACAGACTCTATCTCCCGCTGCTCATGCGCAAGGCGTCAATGCTCCCACCGACCAGCACCCCGACTGCGACGGAAGCGCCCGTGCTCCCGACGGACACGCCCACGCCAACCACTGCAGCGCCCACCAACACACCCACGCCCACGTCAGACGTGCCCACGCCGACGCCAACCGCCACGTCGCTGCCAGGCGCTACGGATACGCCCACGCCGACCGCGACCTCCACCCGAGCGCTGACGCGCACACCCACACCAACCCACACGCCCACACTCACACCGACCCATACGCCCACACCGACGGCGACGCCCACTGAAGCTCTGATCTGTCCTGACGGGATTCACGGCCGCATCACCTACAACGGCGCGGCCGCCACAGGCATCGAGCTGCGTCTGCGCTTCAATGACGGTGCGAACTGGTCTACAGCGGCCACCACCAGTACTGACGGCGACGGGCGGTATTGCTTCACAGGAGCGTCGAGCCTGGGTACAGACGAGACGTATTATGTCCGCTACGGCCCCAACACCACCGACGATCGATACGTATGGGACTGGTACGGCCCGTCCTTTGACTCTTACACAGCGGGAACGCGGGTAGCTGGTGGTGATTTCGACATCGCCGACGTAGAACTGCTCTCGCCGGACCCTGGGGCCACGGTGACACTGCCAGAGACCTTCACCTGGAGGCGGCGAGAGCTTGCTGGCGACACCTATCGCTGGCGTCTGTTTGTCCCCTGCGGAACTGACGCCTGGTGGAGCAACGATCTGGGAGACGTGGGCAGCTTCACGCTGAACGGGCTCCCCTCAGGCGCAGAATACGGTAAGGAATACTGGTGGTATGTGTTTGTGTTCCACGGGCCGGATAGCTACGGTTGGTCGCACTATGCTTCTGGTGTGACCTTCTCCGAAACGGCAGGCGCAGCAGTTCAGCCGCCGCTGGAGAGACACCCCATGCAGGAGCGGGCAGTTGGACGGCTGCTTCGTTGACGGATTGGCCGATTTCAGCTATAATCTGAGACGCGACCGGCCAACAGTCGCCAGCCGCGCACAAGCCCGGCTGGCGATGTCCTTACAGCCAACAGGGATAGGAGGTGACAACAAGATGACCAAGATCAAACAGGTAGTCAAGCGAACAGGTGATGTCGTTCCATTCAACCCCAAACGCATTACCAACGCCATCTACCGGGCGGCGGTGGCGGTGGGCGGCCGCGATCGCTCCATCGCCGAGGGACTGACGAAGCAGGTGGTGGCTATTCTTGAGGAGAACACGCCCCCAGGTCACATTCCCCACGTCGAAGAGATCCAGGACATTGTCGAGAAGGTGCTCATCGAGGACGGACACGCCAGGACAGCCAAGGCCTATATCCTGTATCGGGCCGAGCGAGCCCGGCGGCGGGGAGAGAAGAGCGTCCGCTCGCAACGTGGCGACGGCAACATTCCCTATCGCAAAATCTACGAGGTTCTCAACTGGGCAGTAGACCACAACCTCCATACCGTTGGCCATCTGAACGAACGGCTTGCTCGCGGAGAGTTCCCCGACATCGTGCACGAGTCCGACCAGGTCTACGAACGGGACGTGGCGACCACGGCGGAGATCATCAGGGAACGGCAGGATGAGGTGAAGATCGTCATTGTCGCTGGGCCTTCTTCCTCGGGCAAGACGACCACCATGACCAAGCTCAGCGAGCGGCTGAAGGCGATAGGACTGAGCCTCGTGGCGCTCAACGTGGACAACTACTTCTTCGACCTGGAGTTGCATCCCAAGGATGAGTTCGGCGACTATGACTTCGAGACGCCGCAGGCCCTCGACTTGGCCCTCGTCAACGAGCACCTTGTGCGGCTGCTCGCCGGCGAGGAAGTCAGGATTCCCTTCTACGACTTTCACTCAAGCAAGCGCACGCTCAATGTTACGCCGATGCGGGTCGGGCCGAAGGACATCATCCTGATTGACAGCCTACATGGCCTCTACGCCGACATGACCAGGGACATCGCCGACAAGCAGAAGTTCAGGCTGTACATTGAGACTCTGCTGCAGATGAAGGATGACACGGGGAAGTTCATCCGCTGGACCGACCTGCGGCTGATGCGCCGCATGGTCAGGGATTCCCAGTTCCGGGCCTACGCTCCCGAAGAGACGTTGTTGCATTGGCACTACGTTCGCAGCAGCGAGCTGCGCAACATCATCCCCCACGTCAACACGGCAGACTACATCATCAATAGCGGTTTGCCGTACGAGTTGCCCATCATGAAGGCCCGGCTGATGGATGGCTTCAGACAGTGGGCCGAGAAGTACGCAGACGACCCGCAGCGGGTGGACGCCTGCATCCGCTCCACACGTGTGCACGAGCTTCTGAGAACCATCACCGCAGTGGAGGACGACTCGCCCATCCCACCTCAGTCACTGCTGCGGGAGTTCATCGGCGGCAGTTGCTACGAGTACTGAGCAATACCTCCTCGACAGGCGGGTTCTCATGGTGGAAGCGCTCACGATCTCCGGATGGGATCGATTCGGGCACCAGGGCAGGTTGGCCGAGGGGAACAGAATGCCTCCAGAGGACACCGGTCCAGCCGCGGTGCTGATCCTGGCTGCTGCCAGCTTCTGCACATCTGGACTGACGGATTTGACAAGGTTTCCTCTCTGTGCTATATTGAGCGTGAAGGTTGAAGGGAAGTGTCTGTCCGGACGTCATTCGTCGCCGCCAGGCTTTACCAAGCCCGGCGGCGTTTTGTTTGTGACCGTGGCAGGTCCACCCTCGCCGACGGATTATGAGGGAAAGGAGGAATGCACATGAGTGAGCGCATTATCGGCACGGTCAAGTGGTTCAATGGCTCCAAGGGTTATGGTTTCATCGCCCGCGAGAGTGGCGAAGATGTCTTCGTCCACTACTCGGCTATCCAGGGAGAAGGTTTTCGCAATCTGGAAGAGAACGAGCAGGTAGAATTCGAAGTGCAGATGGGCCCCAAGGGTGCCCAGGCTGCCGACGTGGTCAGGCTGTAGATCTAAACAGCGGTGCCCGGTCGCGATGACCAGGGCTATGGCCCAGAAGGAAAAGTAACATCAAGAGAGGAAGAGAATGAACAAGAAACTGTACGTAGGCGGCCTGTCCTACGACACAACGGACGATGGACTGCGCGAGCTGTTCACCGCCCAGGGCACGGTACTGTCGGCGGAGGTCATCCGCGACCGCTACACGGGCCGCTCGAAAGGGTTCGGCTTCGTGGAGATGGAAACGGTCCAAGATGCCGAAAAGGCCATCGCTGCGCACAATGCCACCATGCTAGACGGTCGAGAGATCAAAGTGGCGGAGGCGCAGCCGCGCCGAGAGCGAGGGGGCTCTGATCGAGGGGGCTCTGATCGTCGCGACCGCTGGTAGGATCCACCGCTAGCGAAATCAACGGAGCGAGGCATCAGATACCTGATGCCTCGCTCTTGTATTTCCTAGAGGGGCAATCTCCCCAGGTTCGTAGTCACGCACGCAGCGCAGCGGAGTGCGGTTTCGCGCCACTCCACTCCACTCCGCTCCGCGGCGCACTACGAGCCTCTCTCCGTACTACAACGCAGAATGTGACAATGTGACAATGCCACATCAGGTTCGTAGTCACGCACGCAGCGCAGCGGAGCGCGGTTTCGCGCCACTCCACTCTGCTCCGCGGCGCACTACGAGCCTCCCTCCCAGTGGAAGCCTGGTACGCCGCATTTGACAAGAGAGGGTTTCTGAGTAGAATGAAGCTTGCTTGCTGAAGCGTTTGTTGATAGTCACCGCGGTGGCCATAGCTCAATCGGCAGAGCACCTGGTTGTGGCCCAGGAGGTTGCGGGTTCGAGCCCCGCTGGTCACCCCATTTTCTGGTGCCTATTCGGGAAACCGGTAGGGCCGACACTCCGTCGTGAGCCCTGTCGAACGGCCTGTCGGAGGCTGGGAACCGCCTCTACAGGCTTCTCGGATAGGCTCCTGTCCGCCGAGGGTTACCCATGGTCGGCAACGTCCTGGTGCTCAACGCCACCTACGAACCACTCAACGTCGTCTCCGTGAAGCGAGCCGTCGTGCTCCTTCTGAAGGAGAAAGCGCAGATCGTGGAAGCAACCAAGGCCTGGGTGAGAGCCCAAAACTGGGCCATTCCGCAGCCCTTGGTGATTCGCCTCGTCTACTACGTACGTATCCCCCACCGTCTTTCCCTGCCCCTGGGTCGCCGCACAGTGCTGGCGCGGGATGGCTATACCTGCCAGTACTGCGGAGCACGGCCAGACAAATCGGAGTTGACCTTGGATCACGTGGTGCCCCGCTCTCGCGGTGGCAGGAGTTCGTGGGGAAACGTCGTGACAGCCTGCACGCGCTGCAATCAGCGCAAAGGGCGCCATACGCCCGAGGAGGCAGGCATGCCGCTGCGGGCTCCCCCACGCAGACCGCGCTACATTGCCTTGACCGTGCTGGCTGACGCTCGCCAGCATGAGGTCTGGAATAGGTACGTCTTCTAGCCCCCGGAAACCATCCAAGACAGTGAAGGGCCTCTCCCTCAGCGAGGAAGAGGCCCTTGCGGTTGCGCCGTAGCACCTATCGGAGGATCCGAGGCGATGCTACGGCGCGGCTACTACAGCTATGTTTCATAAGCATCACCTCCTCCATATTGGAATGGCAAAGGAACGCTCGCATCGGAGCGTGTCCTGATTATCGCACAGAAGGCGGGAGTTGTCAAATCCGTGTAGCATGATCCAGATGCAACGCACTTCCAGGCCAGGAACCTGCCGCTTGTCAATCAGCCCTCAAGATCCATCATGTCGTCTTCGTGTTCAGAAGTGCGTTGCACCTTCTATTGCCCAAACCACGTCTCTTCCAGCCGCTTCAGCGTGCCCTCCTCCCGCAAGTCCACCAGGGCATCGTTGACCGCTTCCAGCAGCCGCGGGGCCTGGCGCGGCACGGCGATGACATAGGGCACGGATACCAGCGGGGCTCCTACAGCGTGCACACCACCATGCTGTTGCCGAAACTGGCGCAGGCTAATGGCGCCGACCAGCGCACCGTCCGCTTCGCCGGCAACCACAGCAGTCAGAGCATCTTGGGGATAGGGAAAGGGCAGCAAGGTAACGTCGGGCAGTCGGCGACGCAGTTCCCGCCCCTGCACGTCGCCCTCTGAACCCCACTCCACGGCCAGCCGCAGCCCTGTCAGGTCGTCAGGAGCGGCGATGTCGGTGGTCCCCTCGGCGACGACGAGCAGAAGTCCCGCCTCAAAGTAAGGGATGGAATAGGCCACGTCACGAGCCAACCGCGGGTCCACCGGCAGTGCGGAGATCACGCTATCGGCCTTGTCCGCCCACAGCGCCGCCAGCAGGCCGTCGAAGCCGATTCCCTCGAAGGAGACCTCTACACCCCAGCAGGTCGCGATGGCCTGTGCCAGATCCACGTCGTAGCCAACAGGCTGTCCGTTCTCGTCCAGGCTTTCGAAGGGTGGGAAGCTAGGATCCATCCCCACCCGCCACACGCCGCTGCGCTGGATGCGCTCCCACACTCGATCCTCACTCCGATGGGCCGACCGCCAGAGCAAGACACCCACTACCACGAGCAGCAACGCCAGCGCCGTGGTCACTGGAGCCCTCTTTCTCGACCATCGGAAGGGTCTGATGGGCCAGAAGCGGCTGAAGCGCCCCCCCAGCCCCCCCAGTTCCTTCAGCCCCCTGCTTTCCTCCGTTTCCATCCTTTCCCTCAGTCCCACCCTTTGTCCCCTCCCTTCACTCCCCCCGCGCATATCGCTGCACTTCCAGGTAGATGGGCTTGGGCACGAAGTCCGCGGAGACAAAGGTGAAGTAGTCCTGGTACGTCTGTGCCGGCCAGGGGAAACGAAAAGCCCACAAACAGACCGCCTGACACCAGTCCCATTCTTGCTGGGCCTTCTCGTAGGCACGAACGGTGTAGGTCATGCGCTGACTGGGGCGCACCGCCTTGGTCCAGCGGGGATGGTCGTTCCAACCGCCTTCGGTGATGATAATGGGCTTGTGGCCATCTCCGTTGCGCACCATAACCTCCCGCAGAAGCTCCGTGCGGGCGAAGTTGACGGCGTCGCTCTCGGCGGGTGCTTCGGGCGGGAACTTCCAGCCGTAGGCGTGGACAGCCAGGACGTCGAAGTAGGGCGCAGCGCCAGCATCGTACATCCTCTGTAGGAAAACGAGGTCGTCCATGCCCCATTCGCTGCCGGGTGGAGCCAGCGTGGGAGCCAGAGCGCCGCCCAGCACCTGTACGTCGGGATTGGCAGCCTTGGCCTGGTAATAGGCTATCTTGAGCAGTTCTACATAGCCTTCGGGGTCCACGGGACGATAGCCCCATTCCAGGCTCAGGTTGGGCTCGTTCCAGATGATGATGTGGGCCACCCGCCCGCGGAAATGCTCCACGAAAGCGTAGACGTAGTCGCCAAAGCGCTCGAAGTTCTCCGCGGGCAGGAAGGTATCGAAGGTTTCCTTGGGTCGAGCCCATTGAGGCACGAAGCCCAACCGGGCGATGACAGTCAGTCCCTGCGCCCGCGCATGATCCACGACCATGTCGGCGTGATCCCAGTTGAAGCTTCCAGGTTTGCGCTCGCTGTAGCCCCACGGGAAGTACTCCACGATCCAGCTCGCCCCCATCTCGCGCACCATCTCCAGCGTGCGCTTGATCTTCCGCTCCTCCACTTCGTCCGTGAGGCGGGTGTGGACACCAATGCCGGGATTGCGGGTCTGCACCATCTGTGGCGGGCCGACGAGCACCGTGGGAAGATAGGGTGCGATCAACAGACCAAAGAGCACGGCGAAGAGAGCCAGGTGCTTGGCCCAGCACCGCCCCCTTCGCCGCAGCAGTTGCTTCCACTTCATCACGTTATGTCGCCTGTCGCCTGGCACACTTACCCTGTCATTGGTTCTGTCGGTAGCGCTCCACCAGGAGGGTCACATCCGGATCGTCAACAATGTCCAGCCTGAGAGAGATCATCTGCGACTCGTGGCTCGTCAACCGGCCTGAGCCATCAAAGTTCAGCCTGGCGAGGCCTATGAGCCGCCCTGTGTGCCCTGGGCTGGGCTGTTCGGAGGGAAGGATCAGCACCGCGGCCACCTGGTCCCAGAGCGCACTGGAGGTACGGGGTTGGCCGCTCCCGCCGACGATGATGTCAATACCCTGAATCTCCTGCTTCAGCCGCTGCTCCATCTCCTGCCCCACGTGCACCAGGAGAACAATGATGTCCGCCTGCGGGCGCAGTTCGGCTACAAGTGTCTGCGCCGTCCCCAGGGGATCGCGAACCTCAAAGCCGTGCAAGGGATTGGGTATCATGCCAGTGAGACCAACGATGGCTACCCGATGCCCGCCCGCTTCCCTGATCGCGTAGGGCTCCACGAACAGCTCCCCTTCCAGTTCAAGATTGGCGGCGAGGAAGGGAAACGTTGCCTCCGCCATGCGTTGGCGCAGAGCCTGCGGACCGAGTTGCAAATCGCGCTCGCCCAGGACCATGGCGTCGTAGCCCATAAGGTTCATGGCCTCGATGACAATCTTCCCCTGGCTCTGCCTCGCCAGTGGGCGGTCACTACTGAGGGTATCGCCGGCGTCCAGCAGCAGCACGTGAGCCACTGCCGCTCGCTCCTGCTTCACCACGGTGGCCCGACGGGCCACACCGCCGACGGGGGGGTTTCAACCGCAGGGCAGGACGTAGCCCCATGTGTCGCTGGTGTGCAACAGTGAGAGAGCAAGCGGCGCCGGCGTAGGCGTGGGTGGCTCGGGCGTAGGGGTCGGTGGAACGGACGTAGGAGTCGGCGGCACCGGTGCGGACGTCGGCGGCACCGGTGTGGGCGTCGGCGGCGCTGCAGTGGGTGTCGGCAGCGCCGGTGTGGGAGTCGGCGGCACCGCAGTGGGTGTCGGCAGCACCGTTGGCGTGGCACAGCCGCAAAGCAGCACCAACACGCTCATTGCCGCCGTAAGTATTCTGATCAGTCCGTTTCTCGACATCCTCGCCTCTCATGTCTCCTGCCCGTTTGGACAGGCCAAATGTTGCACTTCTCCGCGTTCTCTGCTACAATAGCACTCGAAACCGATATCGTACGAGGAGAAGCTTCTGTGGACCTCGCCACGGGGCGCGACATCGCCCTGGTCACCCTGATCATTGAAGCGTTCGTGCTGGCGCTGGTGCCGCTGGCCACCTTCTACTTCGGCATCCGCGGGATGCGAGCGCTGCGCCTTAGGCTCGATCCGCTGTTCCCGATGGTGCAAGGCCATCTGCGTCGCGTGGCCCAGACCACTCGGACCGCCAGCGAACGGATCGTTCGGCCTTTCATCGCCCTCGGCGTCCTGCGAGCGCAAGCCAAAGGCACGACGCAGGCTCTGATACGCACTGCGGCGTCCGCGAGGCCACACAGGAATCCGGGTCGCTACTCCGCCCGTATTACAGAAAGGGACGCAACGTGAGCAAGAGAACCCGAGGCTTACTCATCGGCGCCGTGTCCGGCGCGGTGCTGGGCGCGGTGCTGGCATGGGCCGTGCTGTCCAGAGAAGAAACCAACGGAGAAGAGACTCCAGGCCACGTCCGTCGCCGTCTACAAGCCAGTACCGGAGAGTGGTTCAGGCTGGGGACGTCCATCCTCCAAGCTGGCCGCCAGATGGCTGACATGGCACGCCTCGCCTGACGTGGGCGGCATGTCGTGTCAGTCTTGTGAGACGCGTGGTCGGTCAGTCCCTTGGTCGCTTTGGCGACTGCCGCGACCACGCGATTGGACGACCACCTGCCGAACTCGGCTATACATCCCCAGTGTCGATAGGCTCCTCTGTCTCTGCTGCGGTCGGAGCCTCTTCGGCCAGCAACTCCTCCACGATGGCGTCCGCCACATTTTCTTCCTCTTCCTTCTCTGCCTCTGCCCACGGCTCTTGCAGCGCAGGAAGCTCCTCGACCACTGGCTCAAACGGCGCCACGCCCACCTCCGGCAACGCGTCCACAGGAATGACCTCGGGAAGCGCTGGCGGCACCACACGCTCGGGAAGCGGGGTCTCCCATGCTTCGCTCAGCGTACGCTCTTCCTGATAGCGGTCACTCAGCGAGTGGAAAGCGGTCACGGGCATCGCCTGCCGCAGTGGGGTGTCGCCCTCGGCCCACAGTTCTCTCAGCGCTTCGAAGTCCCACTCGGCAGTGATCACCCCCTCGCTGCTGGCTGTGCCCAGTTGCACCATGACACCGCTGTACCGCTGCGTGAATTCGGCAGGCGCGAAGATCGCCGATTGACCGGCATAGTCCTGTCGCGCCCCCACCCCCAGCGGGTTGTGTCCGACGAGGAAGCTGACCATGCCGTAGAGCTGATTCTCTTGCACGCGAGCCAGCAGGCCCGCCCGCACCTTCCGGTGCAGCCCAGTCCCTGAGCACGCCCCGAGCCCGATCAACATCTGCGCCCCCTGATAGGCCAGGATGCGCCCTGCCTCGGGATAGAGGGCATCGTTTCCTAGCAGAAGACCGATGCGGCCTACCTCAGTATCGATCGCCGACCACTCCACGCCCGGCGCCGCCAGCCCCTCATCGTCAACACCCAGGCTCACCTTGGCCTGCCGGCCCACGATGTCCCCATGGGGCCCAAAGACGACGGCCTGATTGACGATGCCGCCACTGACCTGGTCCAGGATATAGCCGCTGCCTGCCACAACCGTCAGGCCGTACTCCTGGGCCGCGCCAGCGAATAGGTCGCGGAAGGCATCCCATGGCAGTCCAGGATCCTCCACCAGCAGCTTGCTCAGGTTTTGCCGCAGGTCAGCCCTCAGCACACCGGCTGTGGATTCGGCGACCTTGCCCTTGGCCCGCGTCCACAGGGAAGCCCTGGGGCGACGCGCCCGGTCCGCCCGCTTCAAGAGGCCTGCCCGCAGCCCTGGCAACAGCGGCGGTATGGCCATCGTTCCGATCAACTCAGGGAAGACGATAAGCTTCGCCTTCTTGACCTGGGCCATACGTAGAAAACGCGCCAGGTCCTTGCGACTGGCGTCCAGATCCTCGTGCAGCCGCAGACCCTGCTGCACGCAGGCCACGATCACTTTGTCCATTGCGCCCTCCTTCAGTCTCTTCAAATCTTACAATTCCTCGGACGGTTCAATCATACCACAGCAAGTCGTAAAGTACAAGATCATGGAACCGGAATTGGGCCTGTTGGCGAGGTTGAAAGGCACTTCCGCATTGGCGCTTCACACCATGTCGCAAAACGTGAAGCGTAAGACGCAAGTAGTCAATCATAGCGCACCCGGGGGTCGAGAAGAGCATACGACACATCCACGAGCAGGTTCACCAGCACGTAGATGACAGCCACCAGCAGCACCACGCCCTGCACCACGGGGAAATCCTTCCAGAGGATGGCGTCCACGATCAGTCGCCCCAGCCCACGGCGCGAGAAGACCGTCTCGGTGACCACGGTGCCGCCCAGCAGGAAGCCGAAGCGCAAGCCAATGACCGTGGCCACGGGGATCAGGGCGTTGCGGAGCACATGACGAGTGATGACCATCCACTCTCGCAGCCCCTTGGCCCGCGCGGCAGCGACGTACTCCTGGCCCAGCGCCTCCAGCACGCTGGAGCGCATTTGACGAGCGATGGAACCGGAGGAGGCGATGCCCAGTACGGTCGCTGGCATGACCAGGTAGCGCCATCCACCCTGGCCGGTAGCCGGCAGCCAACGTAGACCAATGCTGAACAGCAGAATGAAGAGCAAGCCTGACCAGAAGACAGGCAGCGAGGAGCCGGTGACAGCCAGGGTCATACACAGGCTGTCCACCCAGGTATCGCGCCGCAGCGCAGCGAAAAGGCCCAGGGCCAGGCCCAGCACAATGGCGATAGCCATGGCCGCCACCGCCAGTTCGAGCGTTGCCGGCAATTGCTCACCGATCATGCGCATTACCGGGCGATTGGTCACCAGGCTGCGGCCCAGGTCGCCGCGCAACACCTGGAAGAGGAACCGCCCGTATTGCACCAGCAGCGGTTCACCGAGCCCTAGCTGCGCTCGCAGCCTGGCGATAGCTTCCGCCGAAGCGCCCGATTCGGCCAGCAGCAGCTCCGCCGGATCGCCAGGCAAAACGCGCATGAGGAAAAAGACGAGAGTGGTCACCGCCCACAGCGTGGGCACCGCGACGGCCAATCGCCGTCCAATGTAGCGCAACATGCAGCAAGTCCCAGTCGGAAGCGTCGAGGGAACCCAAAAAGCCGTCGAAGGGCGTCCCTTGTCAGATCTCAAGACCCCCACCTGGCTCAACATGGATTCGTGGGGCAAAAGCTCGGCCGGTGTTGCTTCTTGGGTTCGTAGTGGCGACGTCAGTTTAAGCGTAGTTTAGCCCCTTGTGGGCGTCTTGTGGCGGCAAAAAACGGGCACAAGGCCCTATGCTACACCTTAACTTAATGACATTGGGTCACTACTACAAGCCCTCCGTACCCCTCGACTCCGGTTAGATCCCCCTCACCTCAGGATGGAGGGGGCTCAGAAATCACTCTGTCAGATAGACGTCGTAGAGCCAGGGGAACCAGCCACGGCGGTCATAGCGCAGCCCCTTGACCTCGACGCTGACGCCGTTCAGGTTCACGTAGTCCCGCACGGGGAGGATCAGCGCCAGGTCCATGATGCGCTGCTGCGCCTGAGCGTAGAGCTCCAGCCGTTCGGCCTCGTCCAGGGCCTGCGCGCCGGCGTCGAGCAACCGATCCAACTCCTCGTCCCGCACTTTGGCCCAGTTAAAGCCCGCATCGGCATTGGCCGAATGGAAAGTACTGGAGAGAATGCCGGGGTCGCTGGAAGAGAAGACCATCGGAGCCAGGTGATGCTTGCCTTCGCGGGCCGCTGCCAGCGCGGCGGGGAAGGCCATCTCCTGCATCTGCAGGTCCACGCCCACCTGTCGGAACTGGAACTGCAGCATCTGTCCCACCTCCGGCACGTATCCCCAGCCCATAAGGATCATCTCCAGTCTCAGCGGCTGCCCATCTTTGTCACGCAGGCCATCGTCGTCGCTATCCACCCAGCCAGCTTCCTCCAGCAGCGCAGCCGCCTTGGTCAGATCGTGAGGGTACATATCCACCACGCTCTCGTCATATCCCAGGGTGACAGCGCCCAGCGGGCCATGGGCAGCCGGCGAGGTCGCCTGGAAAATGGCCTGGGTGATCGCGTCGCGGTCGGCGGCGTAGAGGAGCGCTTGCCGCACGCGCAGATCATCGGTGGGCGCTTTGTCCGTGTTGACGAAGAACTGCAGCGGCTGACCGGGGATGGGCACGCGCAGGATGTCGAATTCCAGCGATTCCAGCAGCCGCGCCACATCCTGCGGCGGCATCTCCCCCATCACGTGAGCCTGCCCCGACTCCAGCGCCAGCACTCGCGAGGCAGGATCGGCGAAGAAGCGGAACTCAATGCTGTCCAGGTGCGCTGGTCCCTGATGCCGGTACACCTCGGGAGCCCAATCGTAGTCAGGATTGCGCTCCAGGATCAGGTGATCTCTGGGCACGTACTCCTTGAACATGAAGGGGCCCGTGCCCACCTGGTGTTCCTGGTACTCCGCCCCCCACCTTTGCACGGCCTCCGGGCTGACCATGGCCAGGTAGACCTGGCTGGCCGCATCGAGGTAAGCAGCGTGCGGCTGGCGGAAGCGCACGCGCACGGTGAAGTCGTCCACGACCTCCGTACGTTCGTACGGCCCCAGCAACGAAGCCGCCTTGCGGGATTTGGTCTC
The DNA here is from genome assembly GCA_965369635.1 of uncultured Anaerolineales bacterium. GTDB lineage: Bacteria > Chloroflexota > Anaerolineae > UBA3071 > UBA3071 > UBA3071. Next base: position 32,419 of record CBDURC010000003.1, read on the forward strand.
CGGGTCGGCGATGCGGTCGAAGCTGAACTTCACCGCCTCAGCGTCGAACACCGTGCCGTCGTGGAAGCTGACATCCTTCCGCAGATAGAAGGTGTACGTCAAGCCGTCGTCGGAGACTTCCCAACGCTCCGCCAGGCCAGGGACGAAGCTGCCATCCGAGTCCTGGTAGAGCAGCGTGTCGTACACGCTGGTGAGGGGGATGCCCAGCTCTGATGAGGCATCCACGTGCGGGTCAATGCCCGACACCACCAGGGTCAGGCCGTAGATCAGCCGGCCGCCTTGCCGAGGACCTTCGGACGGTGCCTCCACTGGCTGTGGCACCGGCGGCTGGCAGGCCTGGCAGGCCATGAGGGTCACGACGATCAATGCAAGCCAGGCAATGGCCACCAGTCGGCGGCCGCGCACACACACAGAGTTGTGGGGCATGATTCATCCCTCAGTCGAAGCAAGGGGCGCATAGCCATGCGCCCCTACCTTCATTCATCCATCCACCCATCAACGATTCAGAAAGCCACTCAGCCCCGCTTCAGAGGAATCGGGTTCATCATGGCATGCTCCGGCGCATTGGCCCCGATGCGCAAGGCACCCTCGACGACTAGGTCGCGGTGGCCTCGCGCTACTACAACCAGCCCGTAGGCGTGGCCCTTGAGCAACTGCTCGGGGAATGCAAACTTGCCACGGCGGTCAGTACGCGTGGAAGTGTAAGCCATGTCCTTGCTCTGCTGCCGTAGGAAGTCCTGCACGCTAACCCCAGGCTTCAGGGCGATCACCAGCGCATCGGAAATGCCGCGGCCGGTCGCTTCGTCCACAATCTGGCCCGAAACCTGAGTGTCGGTATCTTCGGCACGCCTGCCTACGACGACCTTACCCTCAGCGACGATCCGCTTGCCCAGGGCAATCGCCAGATGATACTCGCCGTCAGGCAACCCCTTGGGGTTGGCTAACCGCAGCGTCTTGCGTCCCCTGGGGCCGTCTTCCCACTTGCCCTCGTCCGAGACGATGGTCTTGCCGTCTAGGGCCCATACCTGGGTCCAGATACGGCCATTGCGCATCCCCTCGTACCCGAAACTGGCGAAAATCTCCTTACCACCACGGGGCAACACTGCCGCCGGATTGATGGGCCGACCATCCTTGGTGACGCGGCCGCTGAACACCAAGGGGCTGAAGGTCGGGCCCTTCTTAACCTTAGGTGGCCCAGGAAGACCCAACTCAGGCAGGTGTTGTGATTCGGCTGGCTTCATGGGCACCTTCGTGCGAGAGCCTGCGCCTGTGACGCTCACGCCAGCCTTCTTCAACAGAGGCTTGGCCAGATTGACCGGTCGCAGCCCGTTGATAAAACCGCCGACGGCCATCGGGGTGTCACGATGATCCACACGGCCGTCGCCGGTGGTGTCCACCACCCGACGCGCATCCACCGGCGTGATGCCGGTGCCTGCTGCAGCCTGGGTGGGGATACCAACCAACCGACCGTCGTGGTTCACAGCCGTGCCGCCGCTGTTGCCGCCAGCGATGGTAGCATCGGTCTTGATCCAGCCACGTCGAACTTTGACCCCCGGCTGCTTGGAGAAACCCGACACGCTGCCGCTGGTAAAGGTCACCGTCTCGCCACCGATGCCAGGGTAACCGAAAATGGCCAGCACGTCGCCCAGTTCCAATGTGTCCGAGTCGCCCACTGGAATGAAGGGCAAATCCAATCCTCGCACCGGCTTGCCATCCAGACCGGCGACGATGCGCAGCACCGCCAAATCGAGCTCCGGGGACTGCACCACGATGTCGGCGAAGTAAGTGACCGCCGGTGGCTCATCGGAACGCTGCGTGATGGCGATGGCCAGCCGATCCGCTGGCGGCGAGGGCATGCCCATAGCCCGCGGATTGGCCACGTGACAGTTGGTCAAGACGATCCCGCTGGGATCCACGATGGTGCCAGACCCAGTCCAGGCCGGAGACAGATTGCCCAGGAAGCCCTGGCGCAGCGCCACGATCTGCACCACGGCATGCATCGTGTTTTGAATAACCTTGCGGTCGGGCAGGTCAGCCCTGCTTGCACGCTTGGCACACATGTGTGATGTACCTCCTAATCAAACGTAACGGCTACCAGGTGTCGAGCAGATCATCGAGGCTGCCCGGCGTGGGTTGGCGGACCTGGCGTCGCTCAGTGGCGACCTGTCCACCCAGCATGTCGAACACTTCCTGCAGACTGCGCTCAGCCACATGCGGGTCGAGGCCGGTCTGCTGCGCCAGCTCGTCGGCCATGCCAGAGGAGCGCAGATAGGCAGAGTCGACTTGCTGACCACTCCCCATAGCGTCCAGGAGGTGATCCAGGTCATAGCCCTGCGGCTGCGCCGGCTGGAGCCCGCGACCGCCCGAAGGCGCGGTCGGCGAAGGGGCCAAGCCACCCAGACCACCGGACAGCAGCTTGTCGAGCACAAAGCTGACCACCATCTGGGCTATGGCCGGAGGCAGGCCCAGTTTCTCGGCCAACCCTTCGATGATGGGGGCCAGGAACGAGTTGCTGCCCAGGCCGCCGCCACCCCCCAGGATGGCTTCCAGCAGGCCGCCCATGCCGCCCGCACCTTGCGAACCGCCACCACCGAGAATCCCCTCCAGCAGATCGCCCATGCCGCCAGCACCTTGCGAACCGCCACCACCGAGAATCCCTTCCAGCAGATCGCCCATGCCACCAGCACCTTGCGAACCGCCGCTACGACCGCCCAGTATACCTCCCAGCAAGTCAGCCAGCGAGTCGCCGGTTGACTTGCTGCGGCTCGGCTGCGGCTGTGCTGCAGCGCCTTCCAGAATCCCCTTGAGTAGATCTTCTAACATGATGATTGAGCCCTCCTTGTATGTAGTTGCGTAGACTCTGACACACCGAGCCTTCAAGCTTAAGACGAGAAAAGAAGAAAAATGTCACTCCCAGCGAACTCAGGACTCCACAAGGCCAGCGAATACCGCCGCGTTGGCCCAGGTCTCCCGCTCCTGGCCCTCATCGTCAAAGCGAGGGCTGCGAGGCGCGCTCACGCCCGGCAACTGTATCTCGCCCGGAATGGCCGCCACGACCATTCCCACGCTCTTCTGCAACCATGCCAGCGGCAGCCAGTAACGCGTTCCCCACGATCCCGCATAGCTGTGCACCCAAGAGGCTTCGTCCAGATTGATGCGGCTGCGCCATTCGGCGTGGTCGAGGGTGAGCGCATCGCCGGTGGCATAGTCAATCAGATTGTAGAGCGACATGATTATGTAGGGTTTGGACTCGGGGTAGCTGGCATGAGAGCCCGCCGCCACGTAGACGTGTGGATGGGTTCCGGTTTTCTGTATGTCAGGATGATGCCAGGGCTTAGTGATGCGTGAATGATGCCCCAGATAGCAGATGTAGGCCGGCGGTTCAATGGGACGGTGGCTCGCATCCAGTTTGAGGAAAAGCTGAACGCCCTCCCAATCGCCTTCGTGGTCATTGAAGCCATTGAAGCTGTTGGCCCAATCGTTGTAACCATAGAAGAACCAGTACTGCAGATTGAGGTAGTCACCTTGCTGCACGGTGCGGTAGTAGTAAGCGTAGTTGCGCCGGTTGCTTTGGCTGTGATCATAGTTCTCTAAGGCCGCGTCTCTGACATCGTGCGGCAAGCGGAAGCGGGGCAATTCTGATCGCTGGCCGTGCGGGGAAGCCGCCTGGTCGTCTCGCAGCAGCAGCTTGTTCCACCAGAAGTGCTTGGTGGCCGACTTCGTTTTCTCGCTGAACCAGTCATAGGCCTTGCGCGCCGCAGTTTCTGACCAGGTATAGATCGGGGATCGTGACCATCTGTAAAGAAGCCGTATCGTGTCCGTGCCCCAATACCTGGCAACGTCTACGCCACGCATTGACCCCGTGCCCACCGAACGCAGAAATGTGTCCTGCGCATAGGCACGGCGGAGGTGGATGGGTTGGACTCGTCCCTGGGGAACAAGCGGCTTGTCTTCGCCCTTTCGGTAGAGGCCTGCGTAAGAGAGGAAATCCCCTACCGACATCGGAAAGAACCGTTCTTCCCTAGAGAAGTGCATAATGGGCGCGTATTTCTCGTGTAGTTCAAGAGTGTTCACAGAACCACTTCCATACATTATGAATGAAGCAACCGTACATGGACCAAAACTCAGCAACCTCAGAGGCAGCCTCGCTGCCATGCCACTATCATAGCACAACTTGCCCAATTTGCAAAGCTATGACGACAGAAGGCCGATTCCAGACCCCCGAGATCTCGCTTTCAGTTCTTGACAGGTAC
>CBDURC010000004.1:0-34810 GCA_965369635.1 uncultured Anaerolineales bacterium
ATCCTGAAGCCCATTCCCAGCGGGACCTATAGCGTCAACGAGCGCATGCTGGTCGATCTGCGGGCGCCGAAGGAGCGGGAGCACGCCAGCAACCTGGGCGCTCTGTTAGCTCAGGAGATTGCCGAGCCGCTGGGCATCCCTGCTTTCATCGTCGATCCGGTGTGCGTGGACGAGTTCGATCCTCTGGCCCGCATAGCAGGGCTGCCGGAGATCGAGCGCAAGAGTCTTTCCCATGCGCTGAACATCAAGGCCAGTGGGCGGCGAGCAGAGGCCGAGCTGGGCCAGCGCTACGAGAAGCTCAATCTGGTCATCGTGCACATGGGCGGGGGGATTTCCGTGAGTGCCCATCGGCGGGGCCGCATGATCGACGTGAACCAGGCGTTAGATGGCACGGGCCCTTTTTCGCCCGAGCGGGCAGGCGGTCTGCCCGTGGGCGATGTGTTGCGCATGGCCTACTCAGTGCCACCGTACGACGGCAGGCGGTACACCTACGAGGAGATATTCAGGAGGATCGCCGGGCAAGGTGGGCTAGTCGCTCACCTGGGTACCAACGATGCCCTGGATGTGGAGCAGCGCATTGCTGCAGGAGACGAGCACGCCCGCTTGGTCTACGAGGCGATGGCCTACCAGATCGCCAAGGAGATCGGCGGCATGGCCACGACTCTCTGCGGAGATGTGGATGCCATTGTGCTCACGGGAGGGCTGGCGCACTCGGCCCTGCTCGTCGGCTGGATCGAGGAGCGGGTACGTTGCATCGCTCCGATTCTGGTGTATCCCGGCCAAGACGAGATGCTGGCCATGGCCCAGGGTGCGCTCCGCGTGCTACGCGGCGACGAACCCGCTCGCGAGTACGCCTGAACCAGGGTCAATACGGTTTGGCAGGCCGTTCAGAGGCAGTTGCACTGCCGAAGTCGGGAGTTCAACTCCCTCCCAACCAAGGTTCAACTCCCTCCTAACCAGAGTTCAACTCCCTCCTAACCAAAGTTCAACTCCCTCCCAACTAGGCTGTATTGGAACTAGGCCCCCCATTCCCCATTCCCCATTCCTCAGCCTCATTGCCTCATTGCCTCGTTGCCTCGTGTCACCCCACCAGTATCACATCCAGCAACCCCATGCCGTCCAGAGCCTCGTAGGCGTACGTTCGCACCAGGTAGTTGGGATCGTTGAGGGCCCGGAAGAGGGGCGTGGCTGCTTGCATTGAACGGATCTTGTTCAGCGCGTAGGCGGCCCGCACCCGCACGCCGTCTCGTTCGTCTTCCAGAGCTTGCACCAGCATCGGCACCGCGGCCTTGCCGAAAAGGGCCAGTGCATCGGCCGCCGACCGGCGTACCCAGCCGCTTTCGTCGGCCAGGAGGACGATCAGCGCAGGGATGGCTTTGTCGCAGCGAAGCTGGGCCAAGGCCAGCGCTGCTGCGCAGCGCACGGGTTCGTCGGAGTCGTTCAGCGCTTGGATCAGAGGGGACACGGCCTCTGCATCGCCGACGGCAGCCAGCGCCCGCACTGCCCACCACCGCGTGTCAGAGTCCTCTTCTTTGAGCAACGGGAGGAGCAGCGACGTTGCCTTGCTGTGCACCGCCAGAGCGTGCGTGATCGCTTCGCTTGTCTCATCATCTGCCGTGGCGATGGCTTGGCGGAGATTGCAGAGGAGATCCTCAGGACGGGTGACCAGTAGCTGACGCAGCCGTTCAATGGGAATGCCCTGGCGAAAGTGGAGGAGGTGGGTGGGGCAGCGGCAGTCGGAAGCGCCGAAGCCCGGTGCGATGACCTCTGCACCAGGCAGTCGCGACAGGGCGGCTGCCCAGGCACACTCCCGTCGGGCGGCGTCGACAACGGCGTGCACAGCCGCCAGTCGGGCGTGACCCAGCAGGTAGTCGATATGCCAATGGCGTCGCTTGTCTGCGCGGGCGTGGCGGCGCACCCGCGCCCGCAGGCCGCCTGGCCCGCGAGCGCTCCCCACGTAGACATAAGCTCCTGCCGGAAAAGTGAAGCTGCCCAGTCGCCCCACGGTGAGGGGCACAGGCGCGTCAATATGCAGCAGTAGAGCATAGGTTCCCGGCAGTCCAGGCAGGTCCGTCATCGTCTTTCCATTTCTCCAATACCCAATACCCAATACCTGGTACTCAATATCCAATATCCAACCCCCAACCTCCAATTCGGGGCGGGGAGTATATCGCAACACTCTGCGGTTGTCAACTGTTTGCCCGCACATCGGCCGCGTGGTATAATCTCAGAAGGGAGTGGTGGTGCTTGAGCAGAGTCCGCAGAAGCGGCTCCTGGCCTGTCGTGACCGCAGCCGAAGGGCTGGCGGTTCATGGCTGGCCCATAGGGCGTCGGCTCTGCGGATCGTGGGAGCGGTTATGGTTGAGCTATCTGACTTGCAGTGGGATGAACAAGGACTGATGTCTGTGGTGATACAGGACGTGCGCGCGGGGGCGGTGCTGCGGCTGGCGCAGATGAATGCTGACGCCCTGGCCCGTACGCGGCGCACGGGTGAGGTGTACTTGTGGGATCCTGATCAGGGGAAGGTGGAGCGGGTGGGCGAGGATCCGCGCGGCGGGCTGCATGTGGTGGACATCCGCGTGGATTGCGACAGCGACGCGCTGCTACTGCGGGTCAGCCCTGCCGGGCCGGCCTGCGGCAGCGGCCAGTGGAGTTGTTTCTTTCGCCGCCTGTCATCGCCCCGTGCACTCTCGGCTATCGCTTGGAGCCATGAGGCTGCCGAGGGGGAGTAGAGTACGTGGGGGGCAATGCAGGCAGGGTAGAGGAGGGATGATGTCTCGCAAGATCGTGATTATCTGTGTGGTGCTACTGGCGCTGCTCGTGGGGTGCGTGACACGCGAGGTCAAGGTCGGTGCGGCTGACAATGGCAGGGAGATCACGCTGAAACGAGGGCAAACGCTGGCTGTGGCCCTGGAGGCGAATCCTGCCACGGGTTACAACTGGCTTTTGGTTTCCGAACCGGACAGCGCTGTGCTGTCCGTGGTCGGGGACGAGTTCGAGTCTCCTAGCAGAGACAAGGTAGGGGCTGGAGGCGTGACCACCTGGCGCTTCCGTGCCCTGGCTGCAGGTGAGACAAGCCTCCAGCTCGGCTATGCTCGTTCCTGGGAGGGGGGGGTGGAGCCGCTGGAGACCTTCTCGCTGCGCGTCGTCGTACGCTAAGAAAAGACAGGGAGAGACAGGGAGAGGTGCATTGTGGAGCAAGCAGATCTCTTCTACCGCTTCGGTGCGGCCTTGGCCATTGGTTTCCTGGTGGGACTCCAGCGGGAGTACGCCCATGGTGGTCCAGACAAGGAGATCTTCGCTGGCGAACGCACCATGGCTCTGATGGGACTGGTCGGTTGCGCGGCGGCATTGATAGCCGACCTACTGGCTTCCCCTTGGGCCTTCGTCGGCATCATCGTCTCGCTGGGTGCGTTGATCGCCATTTCTTACTTCGTCACCGCCTGGCGCGGTGAGTTGGGCTTGACTACCGAGGTGGCCGCGTTGGTGACCATCCTTGCCGGAGCGCTGTGCTATTGGGGCTACCTGGCGCTGGCAGCAGCGATCGCCGTGGCGACTACGGTGCTTCTCTCCCTGAAGCTGGAGACGGACAAGTTGGTGCGCCGCATCACCCGCGAGGACGTCTACGCCACGCTCAAGTTCGCCGTCATCACGGCCATCGTCCTGCCGGTGTTGCCCAACCAGACCTTCGGCCCAGCTCCTCTAGATGTGTTGAACCCCTACAAGATCTGGCTGATGGTGGTGTTCATCTCCGGCATCAGTTTCCTGGGCTACGTGCTGATCAAAGTGGTTGGCCCCCGGCAGGGCATTGGCCTGACCGGGATGCTGGGCGGGCTGGTCTCCAGCACGGCGGTCACTCTGAGCTTCGCCCAACGCAGTCAGCGGGAAGCGAAGTTGGCCAAACCTTTCGCTCTGGGTATCATGGTAGCCTGGACGATGATGTTCGCGCGGGTGGTGGCGGAGGTCGCAGCGCTGAACCAGCCGCTGTTGGGGGTGATGTGGGTACCGATGCTGGCCTCGGCGGTGGTGGGGTTGGGCTACTGTGTCTATCTCTACCTCTCCCAGCGCAGCGACGAGAAGGGGGACGTCACTTTCTCCAACCCCTTTGAGTTGGGGCCGGCGATCAAGTTCGGCCTGATCTATGCGGCCATTCTGCTGATCTCCAAGGCCGCACAGACCTATTTCGGCACTACCGGCATCTATCTCTCCAGCATCGCTGCCGGGCTGACGGACGTGGATGCCATCACGCTTTCCATGGCCGAATTGAGCGGGGTGGCGGGTGGCGTGCCCCTGAGCACGGCAGCGCGAGCCATCGTGCTGGCCGCCATGTCCAACACCGCCGTCAAGGGCGGCGTCGTGTTGACCAGCGGGTCGCCTGCTCTCCGCAAGGCCCTGTGGCCGGGCTTCTTATTGATGCTGGCTACCGGCATCGGCGTGGCCTTTCTCGTCATCTGAGAACCACTTGAGAACCACTTGCCTACCCATCTGCGGCTTCGACTGGAACTCCGCTTCGTCGGTGCGGTAGGCAACTGCGAACTTGGGATCGCTCATCTGTTCCTGGTGATGCCCTTGGAAAGGCCGACTCGCTCTAGTCCTTGTCACAACACACATCCCACCGCCGTTCGTGCATCCATGTCTGGTGCAGATCGCCCTACAGGATCTGCCCTATCCGCGAGAATCACTTGCTTGGCCGGAGTCCCGAGCTTGTTCGGGCCGTTGGCGCCTCCCAACAGGTTGGGGACTCCTGCATACGGACTTAGGCTGCGGCGGGAGGCCGCGCTAAGCCATAACGGGTCAAGTTGTCTCCAGGTCGTTCTATCCCGAGGAGTTTGTGCAGGGGTCAGAAAAGGCTCAACTGCTGCTACCGGGGCACCACCTGCGCGCCGCCGGCCACCTGATGGGCCAGCCGCGTCGGCTCCGGCAGCCGATACTTCAGCGCACAGGTCAGCACCACCTGGATGGCCGTCGGTAGGTCAATCTTGTGCCCCACGCTGACGTAGACCGGGCGCACCTCCGTGCGTGTGCGCACCACCGCGCCGATGATCTCCTCATCATCGCGATTATCGTACAGCCAGGTGCTGCTGCCCTTGTCCTGGCCAGGCATGAGAAACGTGCCCACGAGCCGCGACTTGGCGCAGCCGATGGTCGGATGGTCGAGCAGCAGGCCCACGTGGGAGGCCAACCCCAGCCGCCGGAAGTGCGCCCGCCCTTGCGCATCGCACATCAGCACGTCGGGCAGGGTGTTCAGCTTCTTCAACGCCTCCAACACCACCGGCGTCTCGCGGAAGCTCAGCAGGCCGGGGATGTAGGGGAAGTGGACGGGCAGCTCGGCGGTGACTTGTTCCAATGGGGTCTGGTCGGGATACGATAGGATAACGATGGCAGCGCGGGCGACATCGTTGCTGGGGAAGCTGACGTCAATCCCTGCCACGGTGCGGATGGGGCCGGTCAGCGGGGTTTCGGTCACCAGCGGGGCCAACTGGCTCTGAATGGCCTTGGCTTCCTCGCTCGTCACGTCCCAGGGATGTTCGAGTGATGGGTATATGGTACTCATTGGCCTCAGTACAGGTTCACGCGACCAGCGCGCAGGTCGGCCAGCACTTCGTCTCCGCCAAAGGCCCACTGCTCGGGCGGCGGCAGTGCATCCAGCGGGAGCCAGACTGGTTCTCCTTCGTACGTGCGCCGTTCCTCACCGCCCTGCCAGCGGCAACGGTAGATGATGACCACGGCGCGCACGTTTCTGCCCCGTGCTGGCCCCGAGTAGATGCCCACCAAACCCTCGATGGCCACCTCTGCTCCCGTCTCCTCCCGCAGTTCCCGGTGGAGGGCGGCGTCGCACGTTTCGCCGTAGCGCATCACGCCACCGGGCAGGGCATAGCGCCCGTCGGAGCGGTGCAGCGCCAGCACTTGTCCGTCACGCAGAACGGCGCCACCGACGCCAACGACCGGCGGCAGTTGTCCCAGGGTGAGCACTTGCAACACGCGCAGAACCCATCCCGCCAGCCAGTGCAATAGCTCACCTAGCCGCGCTGCCCATCGGTATCTCGCCTTCTTGCTCATGCCCAATCCCCAATCCCCAGTCCCTGGCCCCAATCACCGATCACTTCCCCATGACCAGTGGCAGGCAGCGTCGGTGCCTGCACAGGGGGTCGGCAGGTCGCGGCGGTATACGACACAGTAGCGCTGATAGCGGGGCTGGCGGCTGATCCAAAGGACGTCCAGAGCGGGTTGCTGCGGCAGTGTGGCGGCGCGGCGAGTGCTCGGCGGAGACGATGGCGGCAGAAGATACGCACGGGACTCCCAAGGGAGGCAGCGGAGAGGCGGAAGTGTCTGCCGCCCGCTGCCTCCGCTGATGAGACGATGTCCTGTGCTGCTGTGGGGTGTGATAGTCGCTGGCCGGGGCAAAAGCCTAGCTGGCCTGTCGGTGGGTCTCAATGGTGCGCGCGATGATCTCGTCCAGTTGGTGCTGCCGGCGAGGTCGTCTGCGCTTCTTGCGTGTCTTCGGCCTACGCTTGGCGGTGGGCAGTTCATCCCCCATGGCTTCCCGCAGAGCCAGCTCCATGAGCGTGGGAGGCTCTTCCTCTTCCACTTCCTCTGAAGTGTCCATCATCTCAGTTTTCGGATGTAGGCCCTTGATGCTCAGGTCGATCCGTGCTCGGCGCTTGTCCACGCTGACAATGCGCACGTCCAGCTCCTGGCCGATACTGACGACGTCATCGGGCGCTCTGACGTAGCCGTCGCTCATCTCCCGCACGTGCAACATACCTTCCCGACCCACGCCGATGTCCACGAAAGCGCCGTAGGGAGCCAACCGAGTCACCTTGCCGTTGATGGTCATCCCCTGTTCCAGGTCGTTGATGGTCAGCGTGCCCGGCTGGACCATGGTCAAACTGATGCGATTGCTCTCTCTATCCAGATCTTTGATCCAGACGGTGATCTCATCGCCCACGGTGACCGCGTCGGCGATCTTGGCGATCCTGCGGCTGGGATCAATCTCCGAGATGTGCAGCAGACCGTCGGTGCCGACGCCGACGTCCACGAAGGCTCCGAAGTCGGCCAGCCGTCTCACTCGGCCCTGCATCTCCATCCCGCGAGTCAGAGGTCTAACCACCTTCTTGCGGGGAATGACCTGGATCGTCGTTTCTGTTTTCTTCTTTGCCATCTCTGTTGTGCTCCCCCAGTCTGACGTTGCAACAAAAAATCGCCGGCTGTACTGGCGACTCTCTGGCCGAACGTACCCCTTTCTTCAAGTTTCTAACATCTCATTATACACAAGTTCCACAGGCTGTCAAAATGGGCATGATACCATCGCGGGGTCTTGCGCAGGGGGGAAGGGGGGATTTGGCTGCTCGCTCGTTCAGGGCTATAATCTGCTCGCATTCTCGAAGGTCGTGGAGAGACATCATGCTGGCGCATTCCATGGAGCGAGGTTCAAGGGCATTGACAATAGGGGCAATGGGGTTCGTGTGTGTGCTGATCGCTGTGCTGCTGGGCGCTTCGGCGGTGTTTGCGGCGGAGCAGGGCGATCAACCTCACCCCGGCCTGCAGGCGAGTGCATTGATGGCCTGCGTCAACGTCGTGGTCAACGGCGATTTCGAGCAGGGGGTTGCTAACCCGGAGCCTTGGGTTCTGGAAGGGCATGCCTACGTCAGTGATGAGCGTGCGCACAGCGGTTACTTCGGTGTGTGGATGGGAGGCTACAAGGAAGCCAACGATACGATGTATCAACTGGTGGCTGTCCCCTTGGATGCAGACGCCGTAACGCTGCGCTACTGGTGGAACATGCATTCGCTGGATGACGGCGAGACCCCGTACGACCACCTCAACGTGACTGTGCGGACATCTGACGGTGATCTTCTGGAGACTCTGGAGACACTGGATAACACATACGTGCGGAACACCTGGACGCAATCCACCTTTGACTTGAGCACCTACGGCGGAAGTTCACTGCGCGTGCATTTTAGCTGTTCCGGCAATGAGCAGTTCATCACCAGTTTCTTCCTGGACGACGTGGAACTGGAGGTGTGCAGTGATGTCGAGACGCCCACGCCGACAGCCTCGCCCATAGCGACTGCTACCCCTACATTCACTGCGACGCCAACGATTGAGCTCAGCGAAAGGCGTTACTTGCCTCTTGTCTGGCGTGACGCATCCGACTGAACTTGCTGTGAGGAATGTGCGCACTGCCAGCGCAACTGACAGGAATCAGCGAGGCCTCTTCCAGTGGGGAAAATGGAAGAGGCCTCGTGGTGGAGATGTGCTCAACTCACGCTCTGGAGCGAGGCCCGGAATGGACGACGGCCCGCCGAAATCCCCGTACCGGGGAAGAAGAGCAGGCCGTCATTGGCATACCCACCATGATTGCTTTGGGTGCTGGCTATAGGATACCAGGAAATCGCTTCGTTTGCTGGACGCTTGCCCTACGCTTGCTCTACGATTGTGTTGGCCTCTTGGGTTTGCGCGATTTCTGAGGCTTCCTCTGTTCTATCCTGCCAAATTGGGTTTCGCTCGTCTTGCTGGTGACGAAGTTGCCTCGTGAGATTGGCTTCTCGTCGTAGTGGTGTTACAATGTGACTATATGTGACTACGTGACATATGTGACGCATGTGACTATGTGACGCATGTGACTATGCGACTTGTGCCGATCGCCGAACCCACTGCTGTATCGGTTTCATCGGCTGGCTGACCTGGATGGACATGCGCGTTGCACTGATCGGCCCTTTCGGGCTGGGACCGAAGATGACCATGACCCGGCGGGCGCTGCCGGTGGCGCGGGCGCTGGCTGCCCGCGGCCACGCTGTACGCGTCATCCTGCCGCCCTGGGATTGCCCCGAAGATAGCGGGCGGACCTGGCAGGAGGAGGGCGTGGAAGTGGTCAATGTCCGCTTGCCGCTTCTGTTGCCCCTGCTGGGCCACCTCTGGCTGGCCGTTCGCTTGCTGCGCTCGGCGCTGCGCTTCCACCCCGATGTGATTCACTGCTTCAAACCCAAGGCATACGCTGGCCTGGTGGCCGCCGCAGTGTGGTCGATGCAACGGCTGCGGCTCTGGCGGGGGCGGTTGATCATGGACGCCGACGACTGGGAAGGCTGGGGGGGCTGGAACGAGATTGGCTCCACCTCGTGGGCTCAGTGTCGCTTCTTTGCCTGGCAGGAGCAGTGGGGCCTTCGCCACTGCGATAGCGTCACAGTGGCCAGCCGCTGGCTGGAGCGGCGAGTGGGTGCGATGCGGGCAGAGCGCGGCGGCGTGTGGTATGTTCCCAACGGGGTGGAGCAAGGGGCAAGAGGCAGGAAGCAACGGGTGCGGGGCAGGGAGCAAGAGGCAAGAAGAAACGGACGGTCGGTGGTCCTGCTGTACACTCGTTTTGTGGAGTTCGAGGTGCGGCAGGCGGTGGATATCTGGCAGCGGGTGGTGGAGGCAGTGCCAGGGGCGCGACTGCTGGTGGTGGGCAAGGGGCTGCGGCGCGAAGAGCGAGTGCTGGCTCGTCAGTCGGCAGCGGAAGGGCTTGCAGAAACCATTGAGATAATCGGATGGGCAGACGCTGAGGAGTTGCCGCACCTCCTGGCCTCTGCCGATGTGGCCATGATGCCTGCAGAGGACACCATCCTGGCACGGGCCAAGTGCCCCGTACGCTTGCTAGACCTGATGGCTGCAGGCGTGCCCGTGGTGGCCCATGCCGTGGGGGAGTATGCCGAACTGGTGGAGGATGGCGTATCAGGGCTGCTGGTTCCGCCAGGCGAGCAGGCTGCCTTTGTCGCTGCCGTGATCAGGCTGCTGGAAGACGATAGCCTGCGCGAGGCGATGGCCAAGGCAGGGCAGCGCAGGGTGCGTGCCGCCTTTGCCTGGGCGCATCTCGTTCAGAGAGTCGAGGGAGCGTACGGGGAGGTAGCTACTCGGCCTGGCTCAGGTGCAACTCACTTCAGGGGAAGACCGTCCAGTCACCAATCCCCAATCTCCAATCTCCTGCAATGGGTGCCACCGTTGGCGTGGATGGGGCTCATCTTCTTCCTTTCGTCGCAGTCCAGGCTGCCGAGCCATCCACAGCCTGCGATAGCTCGGCTAATGGAGATCGGTGGCCACATGTTTGCCTTCGGGATGTTGTGGGCGCTTTCTTGGCGGGCGATGATGAAGACCTGGCCCAGCGGACGCGTGCCCCGCTTGGGGCGGGGCGTGGTGTGGTGGGCCTTCCTGGTCAGCTTGCTCTACGCAGGTAGCGATGAGTATCACCAAACCTTTGTGCCAGGCCGTCACGGCACGGTGGTGGACCTGGGGGTTGACATCCTGGGCATGCTGGTGGCATGGAGACTGATCGTTTGGCGACAGCGGTGTGGCTCGCCCCGCCTGGGGCGGGGCGAGCCACCTTCGTAGGCTCTCAGTCCAAATCGGCGCTTGGCTGTGGTCGCGTGGTGCTTATCCCTGGAGACCATCAGCTTCGAGCTGGTCATGGTCGCTCGCTGCCGGTGTTGCTTCCAGCGGTGTGATGACGATCTCTCCGAACATCTGCTGCTGCGCCATGGAGACCCGCTGTTGCTTGACCAGTTCCAGCAAGGCAAGCAGGGTGACGATGATCTCGATCCGAGAGGCGGCCTGAGTCAACAGTTCCCGGAAACGAATCCTCCCGGTCCGCCCAGCGGCCCTGGTAATGCGCCCGATTTGCTGGGCGATGGTCACGGTGATGGAGGACACCACCCCTTCTGCCAGTGCCAGCGGCGGCGTCTCTGCCAGGGCATGCTCGAGGGCTTGCAGTAGGTCGTCCAGCGTGACGTCGCCCGGCGTCATCCGGCGGGGCGGTGTCGGCGGGGCAGCGATCCGCACGTAGGCCCGTAGCCCTCTCGCCTCACGACCCTGCAGCCAGCCGGCAGCTTCCCTGAAACGCTTGTACTCCCGGAGCAGATGCGCCAGCACATCTGCAGGGTTCTCCTCTTCCGCATTTGCCATGGGTCGCGGTGGCCGGGGCAACAAGGCTAGCGATTTGATCCACAGCAAACGGGCCGCCATGACCAGGAAGTCGGCCAGATCGTCTGCCTCACGCTCTTGCATCAGCGCGAGATAGACCAGATACTGATTGGTGATCTGGGACATGGAAATGGCAGTGATCTCCAATTCCTCCCGCTTGATGAGGTGCAGCAGAAGGTCCAGTGGCCCTTCGAAAACCGGCAACTGTACCTCGTAGGGCATCTCTAAATCCACCATGGTTCGGCAAGGTCAAAGGTCTTGAAGGGGCGGTCGCTGGCCGCCAACTCGTCGAGCTGCCGCTTGGTGTCCGCTTCGTCCACTCCTTCGATGCGCTCCACATTGCAGCCTGCCTGCCGCAGGTTGTGTTCCGTTTGCCAGGAGACGCCCGCTGTGCCGCCGATGACAAGCACGTACTCGGCGCGCTTGGCCACCTCCTCTGAGAACCCGCAGACGGGGTGGAACTTGGCAACATAGTTCTTGGCGTTGGCCCAGTCGCTCTTGGCCCACATATCCGGCGAGCGCCACCAGAACAGCATGTAGTGGCGAATGGGTTTGTCCAGCGGGCTGGGCAGGCCGTACTGCACCGCATGTGTCTGGACCACCAGTGTTTGCTTCCACTTCTGGCCGCCCAGCCACTGCGCCCCAGGGCAGCTCGTGCTGTGGTTCTTGGGATATTCCTGGTGGCCCCAGACGTTCTCGAGCGGGATGTTCAGCTCTTGCATCAGCCAAGCGATCAGGTGTCCCCCGCTTTCGATCTGCTTGGGTGTGGGAATGACATCCATGAAGGAGCCCGCGAAGCAGATGCCCAGGGTATAGCTGTTGTTCCCTCCCGAGTGATAGGAAAGGGTATCGTGGTGGTTTGTCTGGTAGATGGTGCCATCGGGCTCCATGTAGTAGTGATAGCCAATGCCGGGCCAGGCCGGCTTCTCCCGGCTGGGGTCTTCCTTGATTTGGTACGCAGCCACTGGCCAGGGACCGATACTGGCCGCCACGGCACTGTGATGAACGGAGATGTGGGTGATCTGCTCCAGTGGTCGGGTGTCGTATGTCAACGTGTCGTGCTTGGGCAGATCGTCCACGATGTTCTGGATGATCGGTCTGGGAACCACCACACGCCCTGGGATGGGACGCTCAAGAGCCTCCTCCAGTTCCTGGATCCTGTCCTGTGCCTTCTGTACTTGCGCCTGCAGCGCCTTGATCTGCCGTTGCATCGCGTCATCGCTGACCAACTGTTCTTCGAGGCGCTTGTTTTCCTGCTGCAACTGCTGTACTTGTGCCTGCAGCGCCTTGATCTGCCGCTGCCTCGCATGATCGCTGACCAACTGTTCTTCGAGGCGCTTGTTTTCCTGCTGCAACTGCTGTACTTGCGCCTGCAGCGACTTGATCTGCCGCTGCCTCGCATCATCGCTGACCAACTGTTCTTCCAGGTTCTTGTTTTCTTGCTGTAACTGTAGCACTTGCGCCTGCAGTTGATCCCGCTGTGCTGTGGCTTCGTCCGCTTCCTGGTGAGCGGCGGAGAGGCTGGCTTGCAGGCGGACGATTTGGGCCTGTAGTGCGGCACTGTCACCAGGAGCGGGGCCGGCGCTTTCCAGGAGTCGCTCGACCCTCTGCAGCAGCAAGCCTCGCCATTGCCGCCCTTCCTGCCACTGTTCGCCCGGCGACTGGGTGCTGTAGAACTCCTTGGCTCCCCTGACGGCATCGGGAGACAAGTCCAGTTCCCTAAGCAGCCAGGCGCAGAGCCGGGCGCCGCCGGCTAACTGTTCCTCGCTGGGGATGTGTTGGGCGAAGTTGCCGGCAAAACAGATGTTGACTGCCTGGCGAATCCACGTCACGGAATCGTCCACGATCTCTTCCAGCGTGTTGGTCTGCTGCACGTTCCCTTCGCCGTCAACGAAGTAGTGGTGCATGGTGCCAGGCCACCCGCGGGCCTTCTGCGATTCGGCGATCCGGTCCATGCTCACGGAGGGGGGAACGGCTGTATGATGGATCACCAGGGTGCGGATGTCGCTACGCTCGCGGCGTTTGAAGGCCCCAGCATCTCGCGGCAAGTGGGCAGTGATGTCCTGTATCGGTGGCGGTTCCACAGGGCCGCTGCCAGACTGGTTGCGTAGCTGCTCGTTTTCCTGTTGCAGTAGCGCTATCTGATCCAGCAGTGCCTGCACCCGGGCCTGCAGATGCTGCACCTGGGAACGCAAGGCAGCAATCTGCTGCGCGTCCGCCTCGCTGGCCGGCTGGGCGGAGGCAAGCACCTCCTGTACCTTCGCCAGTAGCGTCTCCCGCCAGTTGGCCCCGCTAGACCAGTTCTTTCCGGGCGATTCCGTCCTGAAGAACTCGTTGATGCCTGCGATGGCTTCGGTCGTAAGTCCGTACTCTCGCAACAGCCAGGCGCAGAGGTGCCCGCCACTGGAAAGCTGTGCCTCGTTGGGGACTTCCTTGCTGAAGTGGCCCGCGAAGCAGATGTTGATTCCCTCGGTGGCCCAGTCGTCTTCAGAGCTAACCACTTCGAGGTCGGGATTTGTGCGGAAGATGTGGCCCTGACGGTCAATGTAGAACTGGTAAGTGATGCCCGGCCAGCCGCGTCGTTGGTGCGCCACAGCGATGCGCTCCAACTCAATGTCCTTGGTCAGGCCGGAGTGGTTGATCACCAGATAGCGCACGTCGGATGGCTGGCGCTGGTAGAAGCCGGCGCTATCGCGAGTGAGCACGTCCGTCACATCCTGGATTGAGGGTGGCACCATGATCCCGCCACCGATCAGGTATTTCCGCAGTTCGCCGATCTGGGCCTCAAGGCGAGCGATGTCCCGTTTCGCTTCCTGCAGGTCTTGTCCTGCCAGCTTCAGCCGCGTCTTGCCGTCTACCTCTTCTAGGATCACTCGCTGGAAGGCCTGCGTTGGCAGGCCGCTGGAGAGGTCGACGCCCCGCTCGCTGATGGGGTAGCCGGTGATGTCCAGCCCGTAGCGGCGGAAGAAGTCTAGGAAGACGCCCCTTACCCACTGCTTCGTTGCCTCGAAGTACTCTTCGAAGGGCGGCGGTGCCGCCTCCACATTCACGGCCAGGCTCAAGGGATCGGCCCCTTTGTCCACGAACCACGTGACGCCCTCTTCGACCAGATCCCATGTGAGCGTGAGCCTGCCGCCCTCGGCGGGCGCAACCACGGTTGCATTAACTGAGAGTTCGCCTCCCGGAGCGATATCAGATGGCAGCGGCGTGCGGACGTCCTGCTCTGGCTTCAGCAGCATCCGTTGTCCGTCCTTGTACCAGTGGAAGCCCAGCCGGACAGGGTGAGCGCCGCTATGCTGCCAGGTGTTGTTCCCGATGTTGCGCAGCTTCAAGTGGACGTTGGCAGTGGTATTGCCAGGCATCGTCGCCGGCATGCCATGCTCTAGCCATTCGACTGCATACACTTGCGGCGGTTCCCCTTCGTACCAGATGTACTCGTGGCGCAAAGCAGCTCTGAAATCCTCGATGACGCCTGCCTTGCCCTGAATGCCCCATCTGTCAAAGCCTTTCGGCCAGCGGTACAGAAGCAGGGACAGGATCTGTTGATGGCCCGGCTGCCTGTTCCACCAGTCTATCTCGCCGTAGGCCCGCTGTACCCAGCCGGTGTTCTGGTTCTTCCATTCCACGTCCTGGTCTGTCTCGGTGATATACACTGGAAGATGGCGCATGCTGGATGGGATAGCATGCATGAAGTCGCGGTAGGCGAGAAAGTCAAAGTGGTGCTGATCAAACGGTGGATCCTGGAACTTCGTCGCCGTGTAGACGAGGCGAGGATCCGAGCCATGCGTGTAGGTATGCAGGGTGATGCCGTCGCACTGTTGCGGCCCCAGCAGCTTTAGGATGTATTGGAAGTACTGTATCCAATCGCCCTGTGGGTTGCCGGTGTAGGTTGTCTGGGCATTCCAGGGGGCCACCGCACCGATGAGCACCTCGTCATCTTCGTGGTCTGGCACGCGGTGGATGGCGTCTCGACACAGGCGATAGCAGCGGGCGTACATCTCTGGAGTGATAATCTCGCCCGTCTCCACCAGCACTGCTGGGTCCCGACTGCGGTCATATCGCACGCCGGGGCGTTCCACGGCGTAGTTCATTTCGTTACCGATGATCCAGATGTGGCAGCCGCGGGAGTTACGAACCCAGTTGGCGCAGCACTGGGCGAAGAGTGCATACTCGTCCGAGGGTGGAATGGTACCGGCTGGCTCGTAGCCGTGATTGAGACGGGCCATGACGCCGAAGCCTTGGTCAGCCTGGGCAGAGTAGTTGAACCCAGAGACCCGGTTGGAATCAAGGCCAAGGGCGTGCACGAAGAGAATCCAGCCCCGCTTTCCTTTCCCGGCCATGATGTATTCACCGCCAGGATCATGGATGCCAAAGATGTACTTGGATTTGTGCCGCACCATTTCATTCCCTCTCTGGAAAGAAGTCTGAACATTGATGCTTCTGGAGCGTACCTGTCCAGAACACATTATACCGCAAAACGGCAAAGTTGTCCACCGACAGATGTTGAAGTGTGGGGGCGGCTGCGAACGCTGTCTTGCGCGCACCACATTCGTCTTTTGGCAAGGAGAAAGAAAGTTGGTATAATGCTCGCTGCCGGTAGACTACTGGAGCCTTGTGCACGCTATGGGAGGAGAGAAGATGGCAAGCGAATTCGACCGTTCTGGACTTCTGGCGTACGACGAGGAGCAGGAGGAGTGGGATGCTGAGGGATTGGAAGCCGCTCCCCCCGTCCGCCGTGCCGTTTCCCGTGGTCGGGGACGGCTGGGGCGCACGCTGACACTGCGCGGCGTGCTGGGGTTGTTGCTGCTCGTGCTGTTGGCCGTCGCCGTGTGGTGGGGCGTTCAGACCATTCTGCTGTCACCAGCCCCGACTCCCACGCCAACGGCCATAGCTACACTGGCTATCGTGCCATATCCTACTTCCGCTGCGACGCCTGCTGAGACCGTCGCTGTTGTCACGCCTGTGCCTTCGCCGACTCAGCCTCTGACAGCGACAGAGATCGACGAGGGCCAGACGGTGCGCGTCACCGGCACGGACCAGGATGGCATACGCTTCCGTAGTGGTCCGGGAACAACCTACGGCACTCTCGCAATACTCGGAGAGGGGACGAAGCTGAAGGTGTTGGAAGGGTCTGAGGTGGCAGAAGGTCGCACCTGGTGGCGGCTGGAGATGGAAGACGGCACTATCGGATGGGCGGCCGAGGATTGGTTGCAGGCTGTCGCCGGGGCTGACTGAGGGAGGGTATGGTCAGGAAGAAGAAGAAGAAGGGTGAACCGAGATCCCGTTCCCGCAGCGGTGAAACGGTGGTGATTCTCTCTCGGAGGACGTTCTGGCTAGTGACCGGTGCGGTGGTGCTGTGGGTGGCACTGCTCGTTTCCTACAGCGCATGGCAGGGCAGGCTGAAGGCTTCCACAGTCTCTGACGTGCTGATACAAGGCAAGGTCAAGGGATCGCCAGAGGCTCCCCTGACCATGCTTATCTTCTCCGACTTCCAGTGTGGCCACTGTGCCAGCTTCGCCCTGGCCACAGCCAGGGAACTGGAAGAAGAGTACGTCAACACGGGCAAACTGCGGATGGAGTTCAAGCACGTCATCGTAGGTGGGCCGGCCTCGTTGGGCGCGGCGGTGGCTGCGGAATGCGCAGCAGAGCAGAATCGTTTCTGGGATTACCACGATCTACTGTACGAGCGGCTGGGCGCATCGTTGGATGCCGATCATCTGAAGCAGTACGCTGTCGAGTTGGGCTTGGATCAGGCTGCCTTCGGCGAGTGCCTGGATGCTGGCAAGCAGCGGGAGAAGGTCTTGCAGAACACGCTGGAAGGACGAGATTTGGGCATCACGGCCACTCCCAGCTTTCTCATTGGCGATGAGATACTGCGCGGTAATCTACCCCTGTCAACCTTCCGTGAGGTCATTGAGGCCGCCTTAGTGAAGAACATGAGTGAGACAGGATCGTGAAAACCTGGCGTGTCTCTGGATGGCGCCGTTGGACGGTGTTGGCGCTGGTTCTGGTTGGCGTGACCATCGCTGGCTATCTGGCGTACGTCAGCTTGGTGGGGATTGACCCCGCTTGCGGCGGGCTGCAGAGCGACTGTCATACCGTGCACACGAGCCGCTATGTTCGCATCGGCGGCGTCCTACCCGTCGCCTTGTTGGGACTGATCTTCTATCTCGCTCTGCTGGGACTTTGGTGGTGGGGAGGCTGGACGCAGGGTCCCTTTACTGGATGGACACCTTTGGCCTTTTTCGAGATGGCCTTGGCGGGCGTGCTTTTCTCGGCCTACTTGACCTACGTGGAAGCGTTCGTGCTGCGTGCCTGGTGCCCATGGTGCGTTGCTTCTGCTGTGACAGCCACTGTCATCTGTGGACTTGTCGCGCCAGCAGCGTTGGACATGCTAGATTGACTGATAGAGTCTGTCGGCAGTTCTGTTGCGTGAGTCCGCAGAATCCTCAGTTGGAGAGGGTGCTACGAGAGGATGGGTGATAGGGTACCGTTGAGATACTGGCTGTGTGTCTTGCTGGCTTTGGTGTCGACGCTTGGCTGGGGGGTGGCCACTGCTCTGGCCGAGGATGCTTCAGTCGTGCGAGTGGTCTATTTCACCGCTGCTGATTGCTCTCACTGCGCAGTCGTCGTCGACGATGTCTTGACTCCGTTGCAGGCCGAATACGGCGAGCGACTGCAGATCAAGGTAGTGGAGATCTCCGAACCGGCGAACTACGAGATGCTGACCCGCGCCGAGGAGGTGTTCGGCGTGAGTTCTGAAGAGCGCGGGCTGCCGACGCTGATCATTGACGGAGAGATACTCATCGGTGAAGATCTCATTCGCCAACGGCTGCCATGCTTGCTGGATGCCTGCCTGACAGCAGGTGGCACAGCGTGGCCTGGCATCCCTGGCCTGGATGAGGTCGCCGTTGAGAGCAAACCCGGCCTGGGCACAGGGTTCAGCCTGGAACTGGAAGAAGCGGAAGTTTGCAGCCCGGAGGACACGGCTGTCTGTGAAGCACCAGCCGCGATCTGGGCGGCCTACTTCTACGAGGTGGGTTGCCAGGAGTGCAGCCGCGCTGAGTACGACATCCGCTATGTGCAGAGCAGATTCCCGCAGTTGCTGGTCGAAGAGTACAACGTCCAGGATGATGCTGCCCTGGCGGAATGGCTGGGCGCTCGCGCTGGCGTCCCAGAGCGACAGCGTCTGGCCACGCCAGCCCTGTTCGTCGGCGACGAGTACCTGATCGGCACTGACATCACGTCCGCCGCGCTGCTGGCCTTGGCTGAACGGTACGCCTCCACTGGTGCGGAGCGTGCCTGGGCCGATTTCAATCCCGCAGAGGCAGAGCAGACTCTGATTGAACGCTTCCGGTCTTTTGGTGCTCTTACCGTGGCCTTCGCTGGCCTGGTGGATGGTCTGAACCCCTGTGCATTTGCTACCCTGGTCTTCTTTGTCTCCTACCTGACGCTAAGTGGGCGACAGGGGCGGGTGGTGCTTGCTGTGGGAACGGCGTTCACTTCTGGTGTGTTCCTGGCCTACCTGGCGGTGGGGCTGGGTTTCTACAGGGTTCTCGGTCTGCTGGGTGGCCTGTTGACGACCCTGGGCCGATGGGTGTACGGCCTGACGGCGGTTATGTGCGCGGCGCTGGCCGTATTCAGCTTCCTTGATTCTCTGAAGGCCCGCCGCGGCGAAATCGGCGACATGGTGCTCAACCTGCCTCACGGGCTGCGCATGCGCATCAACGCCGTCATTCGAAGGGGGCGCAGCTCGCGAGCCTTTGTCGCCGGGTCTTTCGTGACCGGAGTGGCGGTGTCGTTCCTGGAACTGGCCTGCACGGGGCAGGTCTATCTACCGACGATCGTTTTTATGGTGAGCCGACCGGAGATGCAAACGCGGGCACTTGCCTTTCTCTTGCTTTACAACCTGCTGTTTATCCTGCCGTTAGCGGTTGTTTTCATCCTGGCCTACTTCGGCACTGGCTCAAAGCAGTTGACCCGTTTCCTCGAAGGACGGGCGGCGACGGTCAAGCTCGGGATGGCGCTACTGTTCACCGCTTTGGCGGTTTGGCTGGCCGTCTCAGTTGTGGTGGCGGCGTAGGGTAGCATAGGGTAGCATAGGTAGATGGACGCAACTACTCAGGTTGACACAGGTGCAACACACTTCGGTTACGGATCAAGTGCGCGCACCTTCTGCAGGCGTGACCAATGGACCCTTCCCGTTCATGGGGGAGTCTCAATCAGCGTGGGGGGGAAAGCCCATGACTAGAGTGCTCTGTCCCCAGGACCATTGTGTGTTTTGGGAAGAAGGCATCTGTGGGGCCGACGAGATAGCGCTCGACCCCGAGCAACTCTCCTGCGTCACAATCGAGGATATCAAGGACCTGATCTTGCAGGGAGAGGATCTTGGTGAATGGGGCGAGGGGGTTGAAGAGGATGTAGAATGGGAGGACGAGAGGCTTTTCGACGACGACGACGACGACGACGACGACTGGGAGCCGTATTGAGCCCCGGATATCGTCCCTGGCAATGGACATGGCGATGGACATGGCGATGGACGTGGCGATGGACGTGGCGCTGGGCAGGGTGATGCCTTACCGGAGCCCACATGGGAGGCGCACGGGATTGGCATGAAGAGGACCGGTGCGCTGGTGTCTCTTTGGCCCGCGAGACAGACGTGGCAGGCTACGCTCCAGTCGGAGCGGCAGGCGATTCTGCTAACTGGTGTAAAGGAGCTTTGCGATGCGACATTTTCTTGGCCTTGCTGACCTCTCGAGTGATGAGGTTTGGCAGATACTCAACCTGGCGGTGGATCTGAAAAAAGAATGGCTGGACGGTGGCAATCGGCCTCTTCTCCAGGGCAAGACGCTGGCGCTGCTCTTCCAGAAGCCATCGCTGCGCACGCGCGTTTCCTTTGAGATGGCCATGTTTCACCTGGGAGGCCAGGCGATCTACCTCTCGCCAAACGAGGTGCAACTGGGGAAGCGGGAGAGCGTGGCAGACGTGGCGCGGGTGCTGTCCCGCTACGTGGACGGCATCATGGCTCGCGTCTTTGCCCATTCAGACATCGAACAGTTGGCGGCCCATTCCCGTGTGCCGGTCATCAACGGCCTGTCGGACTACAACCATCCCTGTCAGGTACTGGCAGATCTACTGACCATCCTGGAGAAGAAGGGGCGATTGGAGGGCCTGCGGCTTGCCTATGTGGGCGACGGCAACAACGTGGCCGTTTCGCTGCTTTTAGGGGGGACAAAGCTGGGCATGGAGATCGCCTTGGCAACGCCTCCTGGCTACGAAATCACTGAGGATGTGGAGAACCTGGCTACCGCGTTTGCCGAGGAGAGTGGCGGGCTCGTTGACTTGACCTACGAGCCGCTGGAGGCCGTGGCTGGGGCCGACGTCATCTACACCGACACTTGGACGAGCATGGGGCAGGAGGAGGAAACACGGAAGCGGCTCAAGCTCTTCCCGCCCTACCAGGTCAACGAGCGTCTGCTGGCGGCCAGTGGCAAGGATGATGTGATCGTCATGCACTGCCTGCCGGCACATCGGGGACAGGAGATCACCGACGAAGTAGCTGATGGCCCGCATTCGGTGTTGTTCGACCAGGCCGAGAATCGCATGCATGCACAGAAGGCGGTGCTAGCTTTACTATTGGGAGGGCAGTGATCAGGGGTTGGCCATTGGCTATCAGTCATCAGCCATTGGCCATCCTCCGGTGGGACTATGGCCGACTTCCTCAACATCTTTAGCCGCTTCGGCTGGCAGAGCGCTCTCGACGTTCTGCTCGTGGCCTTGATCTTCTATGCGCTGCTGCGCCTCTTCCGCGGCACACAGGCAGTGCAGCTTCTACGCGGCATCCTGGTGATAGTGCTGCTGATCTTTCTGATCACCAGCCAAGTGAATCTGCCCGCTTTCGGTTGGCTGGTTCGCAACTCATTGCCTGCACTGCTGGTCGCTATCCCAGTCATCTTCCAGCCCGAACTGCGGCGGGCGCTCGAACGCTTGGGGCGCGCCGCCCCATTCCTAATCCCCCGCGAGGAGCAGCGAGCAGCGCATCTTATCCGCGAACTATCTGATGCTGTACTGAGCCTTTCGGAGCGCCGCCACGGTGCGATCATCGTCTTGGAGGGCGAGACAGGTCTGCAGGACTATGTCGAGACAGGCGTGAAAGTTGATGGACAGGTGACAGCACAACTGCTGCTGAGCATTTTTTATCCGGGCACAGCGTTGCATGATGGGGCAGTGATCGTGCGGGCTGACCGTATCGTTGCCGCGGCATGTGTCTTGCCATTGACGGAGGAGCCATTGGGCGGGCTGGGTACGCGACATCGGGCGGCTGTTGGGATCACTGAGCAGAGTGATGCTTTGGCCCTTGTCGTTTCGGAGGAAACGGGCATCATCTCCATTGCGCGGCGTGGTGGGATCGCCCGGCGACTGGATGAGAAGCGGCTGCAGCGGGTGCTGGAGGCCTTCTACGTTCGACGCGGTGTGTGGGAGAGGCTGAGATGAGGCGCTGGCTCTCAGAAGCGGGCACCGTGGCTCTGGCGCTGGTGGTGGCGCTCATCGTCTGGGCAAATGCGGAGCAGGAGAGCAATCCCATCTTCGTGATGCGCGGCGTGTCGGTCAACTTGCGTGGAATGGGGGCCGGTCTCGCCCTGCGCAGTCTCACAGCGGAGTCCGTCGATGTGCATGGCCGGGCGCCTGAGGACTTCTGGCAGACAGGGCGCGGGGCTGATTTCGATGCCTACGTGGACTTGACCGAGCTGGGGACTGGCAAGCATCAACTGGATGTGCAGGTCGCTTCTTTCCAGCCCGAAGTGCAGATATTAGAGGTGACGCCGCCACAGGTGGCTGTAGAGCTGGAGCGCATGAAGCAGAAGAGTGTGCCAGTCAGGGCTGAAGTCATGGATTCGGCTCCCTTTGGCTACGATTGGCATACGCCTGAAGTCACTCCGCCTGAGGTGCAGGTGAGTGGCCCTGAGCGCTACGTGGATTCGGTTACGACAGCGGTGGTTGAAGTATATCTGCGAACCGCGAGAAACGCAGTGGAGCGCCGATTGCCGGTATCTTTGCGCGGGAGAGATGACCAGCCCGTGGGCAATGTCGTCGAGTGGGCGCCTCGGATGGTGACGGTGACGGTTCAGATTGAGCAACGACCGGGCTATCGAGATGTCTCTGTGCGGGTGCGCCGGGAAGGTCAGGTGGCTAGGGGCTACCGCATTAGCGAGGTGGCAGTTGATCCATCTATCGTCACCCTCTTTGGCAGCCCCGCGGCCATTGAGGCCGTGCCAGGCTACGTGGAGACGGCGCCGGTGAACATAGAGGGAGCCAACGGCAACATCGTGGAGCGGTTGGCGCTAATCGTGCCCGAGAATGTCTCTGTCTTCGGCGCCCAGAGCGTCGTGGTCAGTGTGGGGATCACTCCCATCGAGGAAAGCACGTGGGTGCAGCGGGTGCCGGTGATACAGGGGTTGGGTAATGGGTTGCAGGTTGAACTTTCCCCTCAGATCGTTGAGATCCTCTTGGCGGGCCCGTTGCCGCGACTGGAGACCCTGCTGCCGAGTAGCGTGCAGATACTGCTTGATCTGACCGGATTGGAGGACGGCACGCATACGCTGGAACCGGCAGTGATCCTGCCGGAAGGAATACGGCAAGAGACCTTGGTGCCGGAGACCATCGAGGTGAAGATCACCCGGATTCCTACGCCCACGGTTACAGTCACACCAACGGTGACTGGGACAGCCACGGCAACGGCTACGATGACACCGGCGATTATCCCCACTCGCCGCGTGACGCGCACGCCCACACCGGCTGCAAGTGGGGGGAGTTAGGGCGGTTCGCAGGCAATG
The DNA here is from genome assembly GCA_965369635.1 of uncultured Anaerolineales bacterium. Classification (GTDB taxonomy): domain Bacteria; phylum Chloroflexota; class Anaerolineae; order UBA3071; family UBA3071; genus UBA3071. The sequence goes on from CBDURC010000004.1 coordinate 22,788, forward strand.
GCCATGACCAAGCCTATCGTTGCTCTAGTGGGACGGCCCAATGTGGGCAAATCCACCCTCTTCAACCGCCTGGTGGGGCGGAGGCAGGCGATCGTTGAGGATCTACCCGGCACGACGCGCGATCGCTTGTACGGCGACACGGAGTGGGCTGGAGCGTCTTTCACCGTGGTGGATACTGGCGGGCTGGACATCGCGGCCAGTGACTCCCGGAGGGGCAAGGAGGAGAGGCCAGCGCCGCTAGCGGTGGCCTCAGCCGATTATGTGGATGAAGTGCGTGGCCAGGTGGAGGTGGCGATCAGCGAGGCCGATGTGATCGTCTTCTTGGTGGATGCCCAGGATGGCGTGACCACAGGGGATGAAGACGTGGCCAATCTGCTGCGGCGGACAGGCAAGCCGGTGCTGCTGGTGGCGAATAAAGCCGACAACGCGGCCCTGCGGACAGCGGCGGTGGAGTTCTACGCGCTGGGCCTGGCGGACCCCCTGCCCATCTCAGCGCTACATGGTACGGGCACAGGGGACCTGCTGGACGAGGTTGTGAGCAGCTTTCCTGTCGGCGAGCCGGAGCCCCTGCCAGAGGCGGTGAAGATCGCCATTGTAGGGCGACCGAATGTGGGCAAGTCGTCACTTCTCAATGTCTTGCTAGGGCAGGACCGGGCCATCGTCAGCCCGATCCCAGGGACGACCCGCGATGCCATTGATACCGTCCTGGAGTGGGAAGGGGAGCAATTGGTGCTCATCGACACGGCAGGCATCCGGCGGCGGGGCAAGATCGAGCGAGGCATTGAGCGCTATAGCGTACTGAGGGCACTGCGGGCCATTCAACGGGCGGATGTGGTGCTGCTCCTTGTCGACGCTACTACTGGCGTCCTGCTGCAGGATGCGCACATCGCGGGCTACATCCTGGAGGAAGCCAAGAGCGTGGTAGTTGTGGTGAACAAGTGGGACCTGGTGGAGAAGGATACCTACACTATGATGAACATGACACGAAAGGTGCGCTGGGCACTGCGTTTCATGGATTACGTGCCCGTGCTGTTCATCTCAGCCCTGACACGTCGAAGGGTGCAGAAGGTGCTCCCCATGGCGTTGCGGGTCCAGGCCGAGCGGCAGGTGCGCATCCCTACTGGCAAGTTGAATCGCCTGGTGCGCGATGCAGTGACGCGCCATGCGCCGCCTTCGAAAGGGGGCAAGCGGCTGCGGTTCTTCTACGCTACCCAGGCGCAGGTGGATCCGCCCACCTTCGTGCTGTTTGTAAACTATCCGGAGTTGGTGCATTTCAGCTACGAACGCTACCTGGAGAATCGCTTGAGAGAACACCACGCTTTTGAAGGCACGCCATTGCGCCTGGTCTTTCGAGCGCGTAGTGAGTGATAGGGGGTAGGGAGGAAGGCGATCGGTGGGACGTGAGGGGCAGGGCGTGCCGCTGGCATTGTCGAGTGGTTCGCTGTATACGTATGGGCTGGCGCGCGTCTTTGAATTGGCAAAGTGGGCTGGCTTCGACGGCGTGGAGGTGTTGGTTGACGGACGTTGGGACACGCGTCATGCGCACTACTTGCGGCGCCTGCAGGAAGAATACGGCTTGCCGGTAGTCAGCTTGCACACCCCTTTCTCGGGGAAGCAAGTTGACGGTTGGGAGCGAGACGAGATCAGTCGGCTGAAACACACGGTTGCGCTGGCTGAGGAACTCGAGGTGCGTACGGTGGTGACACATCCACCGCTACGGTGGCACTGGATGACCGTGTTGACGACCGGTGGCAAGAACTGGCGCATACCGCTGTTCGTGCGAAATGGCCAGGATCATCTGCGTTGGCTCCTGGAGGAACTGGCAGACTTCCAGGCGAGTACACCGGTGACCATCGCTGTGGAGAACATGCCCATCAAGCGTTGGGGCCGGTGGCGGCTGAGGCACTTCTCGTTGAGTGATCTGACATCTCTGGAGCGGTTTCCCAACCTGACGCTGGACACCACTCATCTCGGCACGTGGGGATTGGACGTCCTCGAGGTGTACGAGCGTCTCAAGGCACGCGTTGTGCATGTGCACGTCTCGGACTACAACTCACGGGAGCGGAGGAAGGAACACAGGCTGCCGGGGGAGGGTAGCCTGCCGCTGGCCGGGTTGCTGCGCAGGCTTGCCTCTGATGGCTTTGCCGGTGTGGTGACGATAGAGCTCGATCCAGGCCCTCTGGAGGCAGGTGATGAGGCGGCAGTGCGAGCGCATCTGAGGAACATCTGCGATTTCTGCTGGCAGCAAGGCATTGGGCTACATCCCTTCGCCTAGTCGTTCACAAGCGTAGCTATGTCCCCTGCCGGATCATCTTGGAGGAGGAGGGGAGGGGCGCGGGGTCTGAAGCGCGATTCGGTCAAGTAGACGGTCAAATATGAGGCGGCGCAAGTGCAGTGCACCTTTCAGGTAGTTGAAGAGGCAGACTTCGCATAGTCATTACTCATTGGGCATCTCTACCTGTTTGTTTCTGGAACGGCGAATAGACTATGCGAAGCGACCAGTTGGTGGGAGAGTGAACGTGCAAAACAACCCGTGGCTGCGGAAGTACTGGCTGGAGGGAGTGCTGATTCTGCTACTGCTGGTAGCAGTGGGCTACTTCGCCTGGATTGGCTACGGTCTGCTGCCAAAGCCACCTCCACCTGAGCCACGTGTTTTCAGCGGGGACAGGGCCCATGCCCACCTGCTTGCCCAAACAGACCTTGGCCCTCGGCCAACCGGCTCTGAGGCCGCAGGAGAGCTGCGCCAGTACATCATGACCGAACTGGCTGCCCAAGGCTGGTCAGTGATCACGCAAACGTTCACATATAAGGACACCGAGGTCACCAACGTCGTTGGCCGGGCAGGGGAGGGGGCCATAGCCCTTGTAGGCGCGCACTATGACACTCGCCGCCAGGCAGATGCCGATCCAGATCCTGAGAAACGGGAAGAGCCGGTGCTGGGAGCCAACGACGGCGCCAGCGGCGTGGCTGTGCTTCTGGAGTTGGCCTACGCTCTCGATCTGGACAAACTGCAACACCAGGTATGGCTAGTGTTCTTCGATGCGGAGGACAACGGGCGGCTTGACGGTTGGGACTGGGCCGTTGGCTCAACTCACATGGCCCAGCAATGGGCTGAGGGGAAGGCTCCTGGCACTGCGACAGCTCAAGCCGGCGAGGCCACTGCCATACCAGCCCCGTTGCCCGAGTTCCTGCTTCTGGTCGACATGATCGGTGATGCCGACCAACAGATCTACATGGAGCGTAATTCCAGCCCCCAGCTAACGCACGCACTCTGGACGCTGGCTGCTGACCTGGGTTACAGCGATGTCTTCATCCCAGAGTACAAATGGTCATTGACCGATGATCACACGCCGTTTCTGGCCGAGGGCATCGACGCAGTAGACATCATTGACTTCGACTACCCTTTCTGGCACACCACTGAGGACACGCCGGACAAAGTGTCGGCCAAGAGCCTAGAGCGAGTGGGACGAGTGCTGGAGACGTTCCTGGAAGAATAAGTGAGGTAACCGCTCATGCAACCAGCCGATCGACTGAGCCAAGTTCCGATGTATGTCTTTGCCGCCCTCGGGGCCCGAGTCCGTGCGCTGGAAGGCGAAGGGCGAGACATCATCCGCCTGGATATCGGCAGCCCCGACATGCCACCGCCGGACTTCATCATCGAGGCAATGTATGACTCGGCACGGAATCCCCAACACCACGGCTACGCGGGCTACTTCGGCACACCTGCACTGCGGCAGGCCATTGCGGACTACTATGGGCACCGCTTTGGCGTGGCATTGGATGCGGGCACAGAGGTTCAGCCGCTCATCGGCTCGAAGGAAGGGATCGCCAACATCGCCCTGGCCTGGCTCGATCCCGGCGACCTGGCCTTGGTGCCGGATCCCGGCTATCCCTCTTATCGCATGGGCGCCTACTTGGCCGGGGCGGAGACGTACACTCTGCCACTGTTGGCAGAAAACGACTTCCTGCCTGATCTGAACGCCATACCGAAAGACGTAGCCGACCGGGCACGACTCTTGTGGCTCAACTACCCCAACAACCCCACGGGAGCGGTGGCGTCGATGGAGTTCTTCGAACAGGCTGTGTCCTTCGCTCGACGGCACGATCTCCTCATCTGCCACGATGCGCCGTACACTGAGATCTGCTTCCAAGGCTACCGAGCGCCCAGCCTGCTGCAGGTAAATGGGGCGAAGGAGGTCGCTGTGGAGTTCAATTCGCTCTCCAAGTCGCACAACATGGCTGGCTGGCGGATCGGGATGGTCATGGGCAATGCAACGGCCATCGCTGCGCTGCTACAGATCAAGAGCAACATAGATAGCGGCCTCTTCCGCCCCATCCAGGATGCCGCGGTGGCCGCGCTCAGTGGAGACCAGGGCTGGCTGGCGGAGCGCAACGCGGTCTACAAGCAGCGGCAGGATATGGTCCTGGAGACCCTGAAGAAAGTCGGTATCCGTGCCCGCTGTCCGCAGGCAAGCTTGTACATCTGGGCTGAAACGCCAGCGGGCTACGACTCAGCAGGGTTTGCGGACAAGCTGCTGCAGGAAGCGGGCATCAGCGTGACCCCAGGCACCGCCTTCGGCCAGCAGGGAGAAGGTTACCTGCGTTTATCGCTGGGACAGGATACGGAGCGCGTCAGAGAGGCATTGGACAGGCTGAGGGAATTCAAGTGGTGAACCGGTAGACTGGTAACTTGGCACGCTGACATCAGTCTAGCAATCTAGCAAAGGAGGTTACCATCACACGACAAGACACCATCCCCACGGCGCCCCCTGTGGAACGGGCACTGCTCGTGGCAGCACGACTCAAGCGGTCTCGCGACGGGCAGCTTGCCTGGCAGATGCAGGACTCCCTGGACGAGTTGGCTCAACTAGCCTGGACAGCCGACGTGGAAGTCGTGGGCCGCGCCACGCAACAGCTTGGCCGCATCAACCCATCGACCTTCATCGGCAAGGGAAAGCTGGAAGAACTTCAGGACCTGCGGGAGGATCTGGACTACAATGTCATCATCTTTGATGATGAACTGTCCCCGCGGCAGCAGCGTGAACTGGAGAAGGCGCTGGGCGACAGCGTCAAACTGCTCGACCGCACCGCGCTGATCCTGGACATCTTCGCTCGCCACGCCCACACGCGCGAAGGCGCGCTACAGGTCGAGTTGGCTCAATACCAATACCGTCTGCCACGGCTGACCCGCGCCTGGACACACCTGGCCCGACAGGCCGGCGGCGCGGCAGGTCGCGGTGGTACGGGCGGCGTTGGCCTGCGCGGCCCCGGCGAGACGCAGCTCGAGGTAGACCAGCGAGCAATCCGCAGGCGCATCGCCCATCTGCGGCGGGAACTGGAAGACGTCCGTGCCCACCGGCGTCAGCACCGGAGGCGACGCCAGCGAGAGGCCATCCCGGTCGTCGCCCTGGTGGGCTACACCAACGCCGGCAAGTCGACACTCCTCAACGCCCTCGCCGGCTCGAATGTGTTGGTAGAGGACAAACTCTTCGCCACCCTCGACCCCACGACGCGGCGGGTAGAGGTGCCTGGCGGCAGGGCGGTACTCTTCACTGACACCGTAGGCTTCATCCAGAAGCTACCTACGATGTTGGTGGCTGCCTTCCGTGCCACCCTTGAAGAGATCAACGAGGCTGACCTGCTCCTGCACGTAGTTGACATAACCCACCCGCAGGCCTTACAACAAAGCCTTACGGTAGGGGAGGTGCTCAGCGATTTGGGAGCCACAGGGCAACCGATCATTGTGGCCCTGAACAAGACTGACCGCCTGGCGGATCCAGACGGGGTTGCCTTGCGCCTGGCCGAATTCCCCAACAGCCTTGCCATCTCGGCGCTGGAAGGAAGGGGGCTTGTTGAGTTACTGGAGCGAGTGGTCAGCGTACTGGAAGCATCCATGATCCCGGTGACCGTGCGTATTCCCTACAGGGAAGCGAGGCTGCTAGCTCTCTTTCACCGGCGGGGCAGCGTGGAGCGGGAAGAGCACGGACCGCAAGGCGTGCTGGTACAAGGGCGCGTTCCGGCCGCGCTGCTCGGGCGATTCCAACACTTGGTGCAGGAGAAACCACACCGTGACGTCGTAGTGCGGCACGGGCCCCCGGACGACGCGCCGCGGAAGTAGGGGCGAACGGCCGTTCGCCCCTACCAGCCCAATCGCCGCCCCACGCATGGTCCAACGTTCGGGGGACCTCAGCGCGTCAGAGGACTCCAGCTATCCGGGCATGATGACGACAGGCGAGGCCTCCCCCTGTGCCCTATCCGCCAACGGGCGCAAGCAGCCGGGGGCCCACGCAGGTGACCAACAGCCAGAAGGCCACCATCAAGGCCAAGATCACCCAGCTCCACACCGGCATGCCCAGGAAACGCACAGGCTTCTTCTTCTCTGGCTTTGGCTTGGGCATCTCCGTCTGGCAACGCCAGCACACCAGCTTGTCATCGGGGTTCCAGGTGCCGCAATTGGGACAATCAGGCATAGATAACTCCTCCAAGGCAAATCAGTCTCGATACACATCCTTCCGATGCTTGCAATGGAGCAACAGCACAATCGATTCTTGATCGCGGATCTCGTACCGCACCCGATAGCCGCCAATTCGGATGCGATACTCATTCCCATAGGCTTTCAACTTGACACAGCCTCGGAGACGCGGGTTTTCTTTCAACGCAACAATCCGTTTGAGCACTCGCTCTCGCACACTCTCAGGGAGGTTGTCTAGCTGCTTTTGAACAGGTTTGGGGACGATGACCTGATAACTCATCCGGCCTTGTCTCGCTGGCGGGCGAGATACTCGTCAATGGTCGCATAATCCCCCGCCAGGTAAGCGGAGCGCGCTTCCCGCATCTCGGCTTGCACGACCGGGTCTCGCTCCCACACCTCTTCCTCAGCCTGAGCTATCTCCCCATCCAGCAACTCCCAAAGCCGAAGTTTGTCCTTGAGACCTAGCCTGGCTACAGAATCAGCCAGCACTTCAAAAGGAATCCATAGTTTCACAGTTTCTTGGGCCATGATCTTTGCTCCTGCTTGAACTCCCTTGATGGCATACCTTGCGCGCTTTTCGGCTGGTAGACAACTGTGAACGCATCATAGCACACCTAGCGGCAACTGGCAAGCAGCGCCGATTTCCAGTAAATCGCTCTCGCTATGGCATGGTCAACACCGCCGCGCCGCGAACCTCGGCCCGCTTGAGCCGCTGCAGGACGCGGTTGGCTTCCTCCAAAGGATAGAGTTCCACATCAGTGTGGATGGGGATCTCCGCCGCCAGTTGCAGTAGCTCCTCCGCATCCTGCCGCGTGAGGTTGGCCACGCTGCGCACCGTGCGCTCGCCGTAGATGAGGCTGTAGTCCATCTCTGGGATGGGGCTCATGTGGATGGCGTTGATGGCCAGCGTGCCGCCCTTGCGCAGCACCCGCAGCGCCTCCGGCACGATCCAGCCTGCCGGCGCAAAGGTGATGCTGCTGTCCATCTCCGCCGGTGGATCGTCCCGAGCGCCGCCTACCCACACCGCGCCCAGTTCGCGAGCATGTTGACGATGTTCCTCACCGCGGGTGAAGACGTAGACCTCACAGCCCCAGTGGCGGGCTACCTGGATGGTGACGTGCGCCGAGGCGCCGAAGCCGTACAGCCCCAACCGCTGGCCCGGCTGCACTTCGCATAGTCTCAGGGAGCGGTAGCCTATGACTCCAGCGCACAGCAACGGTGCGGCCTGCGCATCGGGGAAGTCGGCAGGAAGGGGATAGGCGAAAGCAGCAGGCACGACCGTATACTCGGCATAGCCACCGTCGGCATGTAAGCCGGTGAAGCGGGCGCTGTCGCACAGGTTCTCCAGCCCCCGCTGGCAGAAATCGCACACACCGCACGACGAGTAGAGCCACGTCACGCCCACTCGGTCGCCGAGGCAGAAACGGGTCACGTTCTCCCCCATGCTCTCTACATTGCCCACGATCTGATGTCCGGGGACGACCGGCAGTCTGGGCAACGCCAGCTCGCCTTCGACGGTGTGCAGATCGGTATGACAGACGCCGCAGGCGTGGATGCGAAGGCGAACGTCATCGGGACCTGGCTCGGGCAAAGGCACTTCAACGGGCTCCAGCGGGTCTTGCTCCACTGGTCTGGGTTCCTTGAGAACCATCGCTTTCATTATCGTTATCACTGTCTCCCCAATGTCATTAAGTTAAGGTGTAGCATAGGGCCTTGTGCCCGTCTTTTGCCGCCACAAGACGCCCACAAGGGGCTAAACTACGCTTAACTTGATGACATTGACTGTCTCCCTGGCACAACATCGAGCTCCGGCCTCAGCTGCTCGCTGCGCAGGGAGGTGGAGGTAGGCAGGTGAGCGGAGGAGCGGAGGAGCAGCCTGTCTCCCCTGCGCCTCTGCTCCCTTGGCCCGCCTTCCCGTCAAGTGCCCCAACTGCGGTGCTCCCGTGAAACCCCCCGTGAAACCCAAGGACATCTCCTGGGCGGGACCGGCTGCCGCCGAATGCCCCTACTGCGGCGGGGCGATCAAGCCGGAGTGTTAGGGGCCAACCGGTAGGCGGGTCTTACACCTGAGGCAGGCGCACGCTCGCATACCCGTGACCGCGCAGGAGCTCCACGAGCCGATCCAGAGGCAGTCCATGCCGCACGTGGTCATCGCGCCCCTGCATCGTCTCCGCCATGCAGAGGGCATTGAGGATGGCTTCCTCTGTCGCCTCGACCGTGGCCTGGAAAAGCCAATCAATGGCCCGGCCATCTTCTGCCAACACAGTCACGGTGCGGGTGAGTTGCTCCTCCCGGTGGGGCACCCGCTGTGCCGTCGAGAAGGCGATGACGAAATCCCCGCTGCGGTGGGTGGCAATAGCGCCCGTGCGCCCCAGGCCCAACACTGCACGTCGAGCCACGCGGGCCAGTTGCCGAGCGCTCAGCGGGGCGTCGGTGGCTAGCAGCATGATGATGGAACCACCCTCCGGTGCGGGCTCGCCGGGCCAGTCGGCCAGCCCCGCCCCAAGCGGGGCCAGCGCCTGACCTACGGGCACGCCTTTGACCAGCAGTTGTCGCCGTCTGCCACAGTTGAGGACAACCAGCGCGCCGACGGTGTAGCTGCCGTACTTCTCCTCGACCTGCCGCGAGCTGGTGCCCACGCCCCCTTTGAATTCGAAGCCACTCATGCCGGTGCCGGCGCCCACATTCCCCTCTGCCACCGGCCCCGTCTGCGCTCGTTCAATGGCGGCCCAGACGTGCTCCGGCCCTACCGTGCGGGCGCGAGCATCGTTCAGGTAGCCATCGAAGCACTCGGCCACCAGCGGGCTGACCGTGCCAGCACGCTTGCCCATCTCAGGGTCGTGCTCCAGCACCCAGCCCACGACACCGTCGGCGACACGACCCACCTCGAGTGTGCTGCACAGCAACACCGGCGCTTCCAGCGTGCCCACCTCTCGCACCTGCTCGAAGCCAGTCGCCTTGCCGAAGCCATTCAGCGTGTGCACGGCAGCGAAGACCTTCTCATGGAAGAGATTGCCGTCGTGGGGAAGCACCGCCGTCACCCCTGTTCGTACTGTCTCCCCCTCGATCAGGGTGATGTGCCCCACCCGTACGCCCACCACATCGGTGATACCGTTGAGTGGGCCAGGTTGCAGCAATCCCGTCTCGACGCCCAGCTCGCGGGCGCGGTAGCGACGGCTCACGGCCCTGCCTCCTTCACTTCCCGCGAAAGCAGGATGTCCACTGCCCGATCGAGTTGCGGATCCCGCTCCTCTTCAGCATCCTCGGGCCTGAACTCCACGACCACGCTGGGAGCCAGTCCCTCGCCGTGGATGGCCCGACCATTGGGCGTGAACCAGCGAGAGATGGTCATGCGCAGCATCGAGCCATCACTCAGGGTTTGAGGCATCTGCACGGAGCCCTTGCCGAAGGTCTGCTCGCCGACGAGCAAGCCCCGCCCGTTGTCCTGAATAGCGCCAGCCACGATCTCGGAGGCGCTGGCAGAACCACCGTTGACCAGCACCACCAGCGGCACGTCGCCGATGAGCGGCTGTCCCTTGGCCGGATAGTGCTGTTCTTCTCCGTCCCCAGCGCGTTCGATGAGGATATCGCCTTCCACAAAGAAACTGGCAACTTCAACCGCCGAGGCCAGCAGACCGCCCGGATTGCCCCGCAGGTCGAAGATCAATCCCTTGGGCTGCAAGATCAGCAGGGCCTGCAGCGCCGTCTTCACCTCGCCCGGTGCCTTGGCGGTGAACTCCATCAGGCGCAGGTAGGCGATGTGGCCCTCCAGCATCTCGCTCTTGACCACCGGAATCCTGATGCGATCTCGTACGACCTCTACCTCAAAGAGCTCTGGCTCACCCGGACGCAGGATCAGCAAACGGGCAGTGGTGCCCTTGGGCCCACGGATCAGGGAGATGGCCTCGCTCAGTGACCTCTCCGTCACCTCCTGGTCGTCCACGGCCAGGATAACGTCGCCCCGGCGCAAGCCCGCCTCCCAGGCGGGCTGACCCTCAAACGGTTCGATGATGAGCACGCCGCCGTCCGGCCATTCGTCCACCAAAGCCCCGATACCTTCGAAACTGCCGTGGATACTTGCGCTCCACTGTGTGGCCTGTTGGGGATCGAGGAAGGCGGTATAGCGGTCGTCGAGCAGGCTCAACACGCCGCGAATGGCGCCATAGGTCATCTCCTGTTCATCCGGCAGCTCACCGTAGTAGTCGCTCTGCAGGGCACGCCATGCTTCCCAGAAGACGTCGAAGGGAGAAGAGTCTGTGGCTACCGACGGCGCAGCCGCCGCCTCCGGTTCGCCCATCGCCGGGTTGTGGTTCTCGGTCGCCGGCGCGATGGGATAGGCGGAAACCTTGGTCCCCGCGCCGTAGCCGGCGAAAAAGGCGGTGGCGGTGATAGTAGCGACCAACAGGGCCGTCGCCGAGAGCCTGAGAAGCCTATGTATCACTTGCATCGTTCACCTCTGCAGCAGCGGTGGGGTAGGGTAGGGGGATGGGGATGGATTGCCCCTGCGGTATGTTGACATAACACGTTTGCCACAACCTAACTTGCCTGCCCGATCAGATAGGCAATGGCACGTTCGAGTTGCGGGTCCCGTCCTGCAGCTATGTCCTCCTCGGTAAAAGGAATGACCTCGTCCGGCGTGAGCCCCTGGCCATTGATCTGATGATGGTGGGGCGTCAGCCAGCGAGCTACGGTGACGTGCAGGGAGGAGCCATCGCTGAGATCGTGCACGTGCTGCACCGAGCCTTTGCCGAAGGTCTGCTCGCCGACGAGGTGGGCACGGCCGTGGTCTTGCAGCGCACCGGCCACGATCTCCGCGCCGCTGGCTGTGGCTCCATCCACCAGCACCACCAGTGGCCAATCGAGCGCCAGGCCGCTGCGACCGGCGCGGTACGGCTTCTCCTGGCCGTCCTTCCTCTCCTCGTACAGCACCACGCCACCGGACAGGAACTGACTGGCGACGTCTACTGAGGCAAGCAGGGCGCCGCCTGGATTGTGGCGCAGGTCGAGGATCAGCCGAGTTGCACCTTGCTCACGCAGATCCCGCAAACCGTCTTGCAGCTCGTTGGGGGTACGCTCGCTGATGAGGCGAATGGACGCATAGCCGGTCTCCGGATCCTCCTCGAGCATGCGGTACTCGACGGTGGGCAGCTCGATCCTCTCCCGCTTGACCTCGAACTCCAACGGCTCATCAACCCCAGGCCGCTGGATTGTGAGCTTGACAATGGTGCCCACAGGGCCTCGGATCAGCGCCACCACGTCGCTGTAGGACATATCGGTGACGTCTTCTCCGTCCACAGCGATGACGATGTCTCCCTCCAGAATGCCCGCTCGATCCGCAGGTTGTCCCTTCATAGGAGTGAGAATGATATGGCCTTCTTCGTCCTGGGCCACCCAGGCGCCGATGCCACCGAAGTGACCGCGCAGTTCGTCCCGTTCGAGCTCCCGTGGCTGCGGTTCGACGAAAAGGGTGTAGGGATCGCCGAAGCTGTCGACCATGCCATGGGCAGCGCCGTAGGCACGCTCCAGGTCGCTCGGCTGGTCGCCAAGAAAC
>CBDURC010000005.1:0-31991 GCA_965369635.1 uncultured Anaerolineales bacterium
AAGACGGGCGACCAACTGCAGGTGCAAGGCTACGAGACATCCTGAGGCCCCCAGTCTCGGCCTCGTTGCATCTGGAGGACAACTTTCTTTACATCTCGTCGCTGCCGATGCAAGCAGGGGCCAACCATTGGTACGGGTCACGTGTCCAGGCTGCGGGACAGGACAACGCCGGTTGGCTGGATGTCGCCTTTACCCTTGAGCACATGGCCACGGGAGCATTCACGCCGACGCTGGAGGTGGCGCTGGCAGGCAACTATGAGGGGATACATCACCTGCGGCTGTACGTGAACGGCCAGCAGGTCCATGACGATAGCTGGTATGGCCGAACGGTCTACGAAACCAGTGTGGAGTTTCCGCATGGCCATCTGAATGCAGGGGACAACGTGATCCGGGTGGAGCTGGCTAACGACACCCCAGGGCAGATCTTCGACATGGCCTACATCGACTGGCTGCGGGTGGCATACCAGCGCACCACTGTGGCCGAGGGTGATGTACTGGCCTTCGGTGGCGACGAAGGAGGCATGTGGCAATACAGCGTGAGGGGCTTCAGTAGCCCGGACATTGAGCTCTTCGACGTCACCGATCCCGCTGGCGTGAGACGCGTCACGGGGGCGGTGGTCGTGTACCCCACTGTGCTGTTGCCGCTCGTCGCCCGCGACAGCGACACGATGGGCGCGACGGCCGCCGTGGGAGCCACGGCCGGTGCAGTGGAACGAGTGGCCACGGCAGGAGGGCGATACACCCTGCGCTTTGGCGACAGCCACGAGGGTGGTCGCCGCTACCTGGCGTTGACCGAAGCGCAACGGTTGGCGCCGCTGGTCATCGAACAAGACATTCCCTCTCAACTGCAGTCGCCTGCTGGGGGAGCGGACTACATAGTCATCACCCACACCGATTTCCGCGACGCTGTGTTGCCTCTGGCCGTCCACCGTGCCGCGCAGGGGCTGCGGGCGCAGGTCGTGGACGTGCAGGACGTCTACGACGAATTCGGCTACGGGCTGATGTCGGCGGAGGCGATCCGCGACTTTCTGGCCTACGCCTATGATCGCTGGCCGGGTGACGCGCCCAGCTACGCTCTGCTGGTGGGCGATGGCACCTACGATTTCCGCCACTACCTGACCAACAGTGGGCCGACCTACCTCCCGCCGTACCTGGAGTTCGTGGACCCTGGCCTGGGCGAGGCGGCGGCGGACAACCGCTTCGGTTGCGTGGTCGGTGACGATTTCCTTCCCGATTTGAGCGTAGGGCGATTGCCTGCCAACACGCCCGCCGAAGCGGAGGTGATGGTCAACAAGATCCTGGGCTACGAGACCAGCCCCGCCCCAGGCGGGGCCAGCCCGGCGGCCGGGGACTGGAACCGCAACGTTCTGTTCGTCGCCGATGACCTGGAGGGAGGAGGCGGCAACTTCTATACCCTCTCTGATGCTATCGCCGACGGTTACGCCGACCCGCCCACTAATACCGTCAAGTTCCTGCCGGAGCCCTACGTGCCGCAGAAGATCTACCTGGGGCAAACCTGTCCGGACGAAGAGCCATCGGTCGTCTGCCGGCAGCAGATCCTGGACACGATCAACACGACTGGAGCACTGCTGGTCAACTATATTGGTCATTCCACTAAGTTCTATTGGGCGAGGGAGCGACTGATGGACTACGGGGCGCTAGTGGGTCTGACAAATGGCGACAAGTTGTTCATCTCGCTGCCGATGACTTGCTTGGAAGGATACTTCCACGAAGCGCAAGTCGGCGTTCATTCTTTCGGCGAGATGAACGTGCGCCTGGGCGGCGGCGGGGCGGTAGCCAGTTGGTCTCCCAGCGGTCTGGGGGTGGCCACAGGACACGACATGCTGGAACGGGGGTTCTTCCTCGCCCTGTTCCACGACGGGGTGCGGGAGCTGGGACCGGCCACCAACCAGGCTAAGCTGTATCTATTGGCCAATTCGCCGCCGGGCAGGTACCGGGATCTCGTAGACACGTATCTGGTCCTCGGCGATCCCGCGCTGCGTGTGCACCTGGCGGAGCCGTAGTAGGGAGTTGTAGGTTAGTTCGGAGGGAGTTGAACTCCCGAGCTCGCGCGAACAGCCCCGTCCTGCGCGTTACCTTTGTCCGGTTATGACGTCTAGACTGGTAGACGGTCTAGGTTTGAAAGCGGTTATGGGTGACGGCTTCCCTCTTTTTTGTCCCTCGGCGTTCGATCCTAGACGCAATACAGGTTAGTTCGGAGGGAGTTGAACTCCCGACCTCGGCAGCGCAACTGTCTCAGAAGGGCTGCCATATACCCGGCACGTATCCAATGCTCATCGGTTTCATCCACCAAGGAGGCAGGGAAATGAAAGAGCGCTTAGCATCCCGAATGGTGCGTTTGCTGACGGTGCTTTGTTTGTGCGGCCCGTTGCTGGCCCCGGCTGGCGCAGCCGTGGCTGCGCCGGAAGCACCGGCCGGCCCTGTATTGTCTCCGATGGGCGTGGCCACGCTCGGTGACTTGGTCTGGCACGATTCCAACGTGGACGGGCGGCAGAACGATGCCCACTCAGGCATCAACGGTGTGGTGGTCAATCTGTACCTGTCCGATGGCGATGCCAACTTCGAGCCAGGAGCAGGCGACACCTTCATCCACCCGCTGACCACTGCCGTTAACCCGGACCCTCCGTTCAAGTCTGGCTGGTACGACTTCTACGCCACAGGCAATATGCAGTACTGGGTCGAGATCGCTCCCAGCAACTTCCTCCCCCTTGGGCCACTGGAGAACTACGTCTACACTGGCGACCTGGCCGGTCAGCCCTACAATGGGCCTGAGCCCCGGCGGGTCGACCTGGTGGGTACCACCCCGGATCACAACGACGCTGACTTCGGTTATGCCTTGGCGGGCATTGAAATCGTGAAGGTAGCCAACGGTACGCCGGATGGGGACACGAAGTTCATCCAGGCCAGCGATACGGTGACCTATACCTACAGGTACACCAACACCGGCGAGACATACCTGGATACGGTCACCATCACCGACGACCTGGGCACACCCACCCCAGTTGACGATGTTCAGATCTGCACTCGCGCTGGCCTATTGGCGCCAGCCGCGTCGGGGCAGTGTGAGTGGAGTGACAGTGTGGACAGCAATCGCACTAACATCGCCACCGTGGTGGGCAATCCCACGGATAGCCAGGGCACCGATCTTCCTGGAAACAACGCCACCGACAGCGACGACGCCGTGGTCGTGATCGAGCAGCCTTGCCTGGAGGTGACCAAGGATCTGGATGACCCGATAGGTGGCGTTACCGTTGTCTCGGAGACCATCACCTACACCATCTGGATCACCAACTGCGGCACGACCACTGTGACCCACGTGCCGCTGTACGACTACTTCTGCCCCGCCTGCATGGAGTTCACCTCCTGGAGCATCCCCCCGACGAATGTGGATGACCTGCTGGGCACCGTGTACTGGGAAGACGTGCTCAGCCCCACGGTGGGCGGGCCTGACATCCTGCTGCCCACCGAGGGGTTCTCAGTGACCGTGGATTTCCACGCCGTGGTCAGCGACACTATGTACTGGAAGGAGAAGTGGCATGACTACGCCCTGAGCGGCATGCCCGACTTCGACCAGAAGCAGGACGCCTGGGGTGCAGACCCGGGCAGCGGATGGCAGTGGACCTACTGCGGCCCGGTGGCGGCGGCCAACTCCATCTGGTGGTTCGACAGCAAGTTCGAGGATCCCAACTCGCCCCCGCCGCCGACGGTCAGTGACAGTTACAATCTGGTCACGGCCTACGGCGCCTGGGACGACCACGATCCGGCCAACGTGCAGCCGCTGGTCAACGCTCTGGCGGGGCTGATGGGCACGACACCGGTCACGGGCACTAACGTCCTTGCCCTGGCTCAGGGCATCCAGCAGTACATCAACAACCAGGGGCTGACCAATGACTACACCGTGACTGTCGTCCCTATGCCGCAGTTCGCCTTCATTGAGGACGAGGTGCGCCGCAGCGAGGACGTCATCCTGCTCCTGGGCTTCTGGCAAGATGTGGACCCACCAAGCGGTCTGTATGAGCGTGTGGGGGGCCACTACGTGACGGTGGCGGGCGTGGATTCAGAGAACTTCTTGCTGGCGCTGAGCGATCCCTACCGCAACAACGCCGCAGGAGCGAACCTGCCTTACTGGCCGGGCGGGCCGGGGCGCGTGCGGCCCAATCCGCATGATCATCCGCTGTTCCCAGTGGCACCGCTTGCTGAGGACACCGTGCACAACGACTCCTGGTTTACCTCTCATGATGTCTATGTGGTGGGGGCGAGCCTCACGCCAGGTGGACCCTGGGGGCTGCAGGACTACGCCGTGACGTTAACGTGCCATGAGATCAACAACTTCGTTGGACAGAACGTGGGCGACATCCCTAATGCGCTGGGCGAGTGCCTGCAGGGGGTACCGATTTTCACCGAGATCGAATACCTGGTAGCCGTCTCGCCCACTTTTGAGGAGACTATCCCCTGCCAGCCGGTGAACAACGTGGCGGTGATCAGCGGCGCGGAGGATGAGCACGGCTTCGAGATACCGGAGGTGCAGGACAACGAGACGATCACCATCACCAATCCTGGCATTGAGATCCAGAAGACTGTGTATCTGGGACACGACAGCGGTGCATCCTGCGCCGGTGTTGAGCTGGTAACGGGTGACAACGGCGACCAGATCACCTACTGTTTCGAGGTGACCAACACGGGCGACACCTACCTGAGCAGCATCGTCATCACCGATGCTGACCTGAACATCCCGCCCAATACGGTGATGCTGTTGAGCGGGACCTTTCCGTTGGCTCCCAGCGGCGGCACTGCCGTCTACTACTACGAGACTACGATCAACGGTGACCTGGTCAACACCGCCTACGTCAGTGGTAATCCCACCGATGACCAGGGCAACGACCTGCCCGGCGTGGACGATCCGACGGACAACGACGATGCCGAGGTGGACGTCACCCAGCCAGGGCTGAGTGTGACCAAGATTCTTGTGGATCCGCCGACGGGCATCGCTGTGGTGAGCGACACGATCACCTTCACCATCCGCATCAGCAATACTGGCAACGCGGCCATCACCAGTTTGACGGTGACGGACACCTACGACCCCAACTACCTGACACTCACCTCGTACAGCGTCACGCCGGACGACCAAGTCGCGGGGATCATCACCTGGACCAATGCCCTGGCTGGCTTCCTGCCGCTGGCTCCCGGCGGGGCCTTCACTATCACCATTGACTTCCACGCCGACGCGCCGACGACGCCAGGCGTGACCATCAACTACGCCACTGTCGAGGGCATCGACGAGTACCAGCAGCCCGTGGGTCCTGAGCAGGACGACGACGACGTGGATGTAATCGCGCCTGCTCTGCTGATCGACAAGGACACGAGCACGCCGACGGTGATAGCAGGTGGGCAAGCCACCTATACCATCGTGGTGCGCAACGTGGGCGACTTGGCGGCAGCGGACGTGGTGATCAGTGACACGCTGCCGGCGGGCTTCACCTACGCCAGCACGACCGGTACGGTGGAGAGCAGCGCCACGCGCACGAGCACCAGCAATCCCAGTTTCGGTGATAGTGTGCCCATCTGGGGCACCTGGGACATCGACCCCGCTGGCTCAGTGACCATCACCTTTGTCGTGGATGTGGACGTTACCGTGCCGCCCGGAGTGTACGACAACACCGCCTTCGCGGAGGGCAGCAACTATCCGCTCATTGATGACGATGGTCCTGTGGGCCAGGACGCGGACACCCCGCCGGGTGAGGACCCGGAGCCCGACGAGGATGTCACCGTTTTGGGTCCGCCTGATCTCTTGATCGACAAGGATACCTTGACGCCGACGGTGCCGGCGGGGGGGCAGGCCCAGTACGTCGTCGTGGTGCGCAACGCGGGCGGCTCGGCGGTCGCCGACGTGGTCGTCAGCGACACGCTGCCCGCTGGTTTCACCTACAATAGCTTCAGTGCGATGTGGAGCAACGCGATCCGCACCAGCGTGACCAATCCGACCTTGGGTGACAGCGTGCCCACCTGGGGCATCTGGGACATCGGTGCGGGCGGTACCCTGACCATCACCTTCACGGTGGATGTGGACGTTACCGTACCGCCTGGAGTGTACGACAACACCGTCTTCGCGGAGGGCAGCAACCATCCGCTTATTGATGACGATGGTCCCGTGGGTCAGGATGATGACACGCCGCCGGGTGAGGACCCCGAGCCTGACGAGGATGTGACGATCGTCTCGCCTGGTGAGCCTGGTCTGGAGGTGACCAAGACGCTTATCCTGCCCTCTGGTGGCATCGCTGTCATCAGCGAGACGGTGCGCTTCGAGATTCGCGTCCACAACATCGGCACCACCAACATCATCACCCTACCGTTGAGTGACGTCTTCGATGATGCCTGCCTCAGCTACGTCACAGCCAGCCCGCTGCCCAACAACGTGGTGGGGAACTTGCTCATCTGGTACGATCTCGGGCCACTGGTCGTTGGCGGCAGTGTCTACGTGAGTGTGGACTTCCATGCCGATGCTGCCTGCGACCCTGCGGTGAACAGGGCGTGCGTGACCAACGCTGTGGACGAGAACCTGCAGCCTGTGCCTGGCGACTGCGGCGATGATGACGTGATTATCATCGAGGAGGTAACGCCTACGCCTACGCCTACGCCTACCCCGACGCGTACGCCTACGCCGACACGTACGCCTACGCCTACGCCGACGGTCACGCCCACGCCGCCATGTCTGCCCGATCCCTACGAGGTTGACGATACCTGTGGTCAGGCTAGCCCGATATCGGTGAATGGCTCGGTACAGCATCACAACTTCCATCAGTCGAACGACGACGATTGGGTGCGCTTCCAGGCGTATGCTGGGGTGGACTACACCATTACCACCTCTAACCTGGCTGGGGCCATCGATACGCGACTGTGGCTCCACGACTCGGACTGCACCACGTTGTTGGCGTTCAACGACGACTACGTCATGGGTAGCTACGCCTCGCAGATCGTCTATACCGCGACCCACAACGGCATGCTCCATGTCAAGGTCGACGACTACTTTGGACGGGGCGAGTGCGCCAGCTACGACCTATCTGTGGTTGAGGGCCCCAGGGAGCAGCGCGTCTACCTGCCGATCGTGTTCAAACCGCAGCCTTGGTGGCCCACGCCGACACCCACTCGGCAGCCCGCAGCCATGCGGTATCCGAACGACGTCGATGTCAACCCGCGCACTCACGTAGCCTACGTGACCAGCCGCGATAACAACAGCCTGTACGCCATAGATGGTCAGACCATGGCCCAGCTCGGCCAGGTTCACGTGGGTGCTGAACCATTTGGTGTGGCCGTGAACTTCAACACCAACAAGGTCTACGTGGCTTGCTTCGCTAGCGGCGAAGTCTACGTCGTGGACGGTGCATCGCTGGCCGTGCTTGATCACTTCCCAGTGGGGTCACAGCCTACTTATGTAGCGGTCAATCCCGACACCAACCGCATCTACGTGGCGCTGCACGGACTGAACGGCGTGGCGGTCATCAACGGCGCCACGGACACGGTGACCAATATCATCGGGGCGGAAGCTGGCACCTTCGGCATTGCGGTCAACAGGTACCTGAATCGCATCTACGTCAGCAACCGCGATGTCAACAGCATCATCACCATCGATGGTGCCACCAATAGCGTGATCAGCTCGCAGACCGTCCATCTGCAGCCGAGTGGGTCCGCGCCGTTCGAGCTGGACTACAATGAGTCCACCTACAAGCTGTACGTGGTCTATGGCCCGCACAACATCCCCAACAAGGTGTGGATTTACATGGCTACGGTCGGTGGGCTGGTGCCGCTGAAGTCCATTGACGTCGGCCACGGCGGATCCGATGGTGGTGGTGGAATCGTGGCCAATCCCTCAAGGAATCACATCTTCGTCACCAACAGTGCGGAGAACTCGATCAGTGTGATCGACGGGGTCACCGACACGGTGGCGTGGACGATATATCATCCCGCCGTGTACCTGCAAGACCCGTTCGGCATAGCCGTGGACCACACACTCAACATGGTCTACGTCGTCAACCGCACGGGGAACAACGTGGTCCGGTTCCCGGGTTTCTAGCCGGGTTCTTAGCACTGAGACATCGCTAGCGGCAACAAGTCAGACGGGGGAAGGGGGAGATCCTCCTTCCCCTGTTCGCGCCAATGGCGATCGTTCTTTTCCGTTTGCCCGGATTTGAGGTATAATGCTGGTTGGCGGGGCGCGAGTGTGCGTTGCAGCCGGCGGTGATCTCTGACAGGATGTTCAACGTAGGAGGCAGGGGTATGCGTCAAAAGAGCGGACTGGGAGAACTGAGGGTTTGGACGTTGGCGAGTCTCGTGTCGCTGCTGCTGCTGGCCGTGCTGGCTGGCTGTGGCGGCGAGGCGACGCCTGAGCCAGGCGGCGATGTCTTGTCCGCCGAAGAGCAGTTTGACGTGGGCAACACCTACTACCAGCAAGGCGACCTGGATGAAGCCATCGTCGCTTTCGAGGCTGCGCTGAAGATCCAACCAAGCCATCTGGGCAGCCTGACCAACCTGGGCGTGGTGTACTATCAACAGGGGCGGTTGGATGATGCCGTAGCCCAATTCGAGGCGGGATTGAAAGCGGATGCCAGCGATGCACAGTTGCACTATCTCTTGGGCGCGGTTCGCTTGCAGCAGGGCCGCCTGGATGACGCAGAGAAGAGCTTCTTGCGGGCTGGCGAGCTACAGCCGGACCTTCCCGAGGTCCACTACGGCCTGGGGGCGCTCTACAGACTTCAGGGGAAGACCGATGAAGCCATCGCTGCCTTCGAGCGTTTCCTGGAGGCTGGGCCAGCGCAGGACCCGCGGGCGGAGGAAGAGGCCAAGCGAGAACTGCGTGAACTGCGGGGATACTGATTGATGATAGAATGCCAGAAGACCACTCTGGATAACGGCTTGCGCATCCTGACCACGACGATGCCCCACACTCGCTCTGTGAGTGTGGGGTTCTACTTGGGTGTCGGTTCCCGGCACGAGACGAGCGCCGATGAGGGCGCTGCTCACTTCATCGAGCACATGTTGTTTAAGGGCACCGAAAGGCGACCCACTCCGGAGGCCATTGCCACGGAAATCGAGGGACGAGGTGGTGTTTTCAATGGCCACACAGCGCGGGAACTCACCTTCTACTGGGTTAAAGTTGCCCAGCCTCATCTGGACGCGGCCCTGGATGTGTTGATTGACATGCTTCGTCATGCGCTTTTCGCTCCACAGGAGATGGAGAGAGAGCGGCGTATCATCATTGAGGAAATGAGCATGACGCTCGATCAGCCCGACTCGCTCGTCTCCTTGCTGATCAACGAAACGTCATGGCCTGGTCATCCCCTGGGAAGGGATGTAGCTGGAAGCAAGATGAGCGTCACCGCCATGAACCGCGGGCAGTTGCTTTCTTTCAGGGAACGACACTACAGCCCGCAGAACATGGTGGTGAGCGTGGCCGGGAAAGCGGAGCACCAGGCGGTGGTAGGGCGTCTGACGGCGCTGTTGGGCGATTGGACTGGCCCCCGTCCGAATGGCTACCGGCCGGCGCCGCCACCTCCTGACCAGCCACGGTGGGCTTTGCGATTCAAGGACACAGAGCAGGCACACTTGGTCCTCAGGGTACCCGGCCTGCCGCGCCATCATCCCGATCGGTTCGCCTTGGCAATGCTGAATACCATCCTGGGGGAGGGGATGAGTTCTCGTCTCTTCCTGGAGGTGCGGGAACGGCAGGGCTTGGCCTATGCCGTCGATTCCAGCGTTGCCTTCCTGAGCGACACGGGGGTGATGGAAGCCTATGCCGCGCTAGATCCTGCGCAGGTCGAAGTGACTGCTCGGGTCATTCTGCGAGAGTGGCAACGGCTGAGAGAGGAGTCGGTGCAGGCTGCTGAGTTGCGGCGGGCCAAGGAACTCACCAAAGGGCGGCTGCTGCTGGGACTGGAAGACAGTCTGGCGGTCGCGGGCTGGTGGGGACAGCAGGAGCTCTTACGGGATAAGGTGCTGACCGTGGACGAGGTGATCGCTGAGGTAGATGCAGTGACAGCCGTCGACATCCAGCGGCTGGCGCGTCACTGCTTCTGCGGCCGGCGGCTCAGCATAGCGGTCGTGGGGCCGTTGAAAGACGAAACACTCCTTCGCGCCCTTCTGGACGAAGCTCAGGAGAATCTATCAGCCTAGCTCCTCTAGGCTGTTCTGAGGCACTTGCACTGCCGAGGTCGGGAGTTCAACTCCCTCCCAACTGAACTGTGTTGGAGTTAGCCTGGAAACTGGGAGGCCAGACGGCGCGACCAGTGGTCCCTCCAGCGGAGCAAGCGTTCCGGCGGTCGAGTGAGGCGGTGCAACCAACGCCGCCAGAGCAGAGGCTGCAAGGTCAACCAGGCCTGCGCTGCGGCGTCCAGCTCGTCATCACTGGCAGGGGCAGGGCCGAAACGCTCCCGCACGTAGAGGCTGGTGATACTGTCAATCTGCACCTGACCCTCAGGCACTGCCTGTGCCATCAGACGTGCCTGCTCGTGGGGCGTCTGATGCACTTGCCAGCGCAGCTTCAACCGCTCTCCCCACTGGATCAGCCGTTCGTACAGTTGAGTGAGCAGGTGCGGCACTGCCGAGGGGGGACGGCGCAGCATCCACCACACAACGGCGCCAGTGGGCACCAGCAGCACCACGACTGCCACCAGAATGGTCCACGTCATGCCGAGAGGCCACCATTGCCTTAGACGGGACATTATTCCCCCCGCTGGCCCTGGAGGTATGTAAACGTCCTCCCCGAACTTATCTTCTTCTTCCATCTGCGGCCCCGATGGACGCTTCGAAGGGTCATGGGTCTCTTTCTCCGAGGGACGCAGGGGCCGCACAATGAGCGGTTCGTTGGCCGTGGGTTCAAACTCCACCCAGCCGTAGTTGGGGAAGAACACCTCAACCCAAGCGTGTGCGTTCAGCTCCTTGACCCGGTACATGCCCCTTTCCTCGTCGTACTCCCCCTGACTGTAGCCTGCTGCCAGACGGGAGGGAATGCCCACCGACCGTGCCATCGTCGTCATCGCCGAGGCGTAGTAGTCGCAATACCCTTCCCGCACGCCGAAGAGGAAGTAGTCCACCCCGTCCTGGCCAGGTGGTGGCGGTGCGATCTTGTCGTTGTAGGGTAGCCCCTCCCGCAGGTAACGCTCCAATGCCGCTGCCTTGTCGTGCGCATTGTCATAAGGCGCGGTGATCTCCAGGGCCAGATCTCGTATCCTCTGCGGCAGTTCTTTGGGCAATTGCAGGTAGCGATCCCGCACCCAGTCGGGATAAGCATCGCCGGCAGCACGGAGGCTCTCAATGTCTGCCTTGGTGACGGCGGAGATGATGGTGTAGGATTGCCCTTCCTTCAGGCGCGAGCGGCTGAACAGCATGGAGATGTCCAGTGGAGGGGAAACATTGACCCTCCGTCCGCCGCCTGGCAGAGGAGTGGGCGTTGGTACGACCTCCTCTGGAAGGTAGCTTACTTCAGCCATCGCTGGCAATACCGCACGTTGTGGTTGCCCCGCGGCGAACAGCACACCGCTCCCGGGATAGTAGGTGGTGACCGTCTGCGTGATCTCCCTGCAGAGTTCGTACGTCGGCAGTCGCGGGCTGGCCCCCGCTCCTAGTGGAATGCTTTCCTGATCAGTGTTCAGCCAGCCCCGACCGCTGTAGGTGTGGTAGACGACAGCTCGCCAATAGCGTCCAGCGGGGGCACGGATGTCCATAATCACCGAGTCCCCCAGGCTCACTGGCCCCGACAGGGCCAGGCTCTTGCCGAAGGCGGCGTAGCCCCGTTGCGACGGATATTGCAGGGAGTTGAACAGGCGGTTCCACTCGTGCTTGAACCGCCCCCACTGTCTCTCGAACGGTCTGACCAGCGGGTCAAGATGTCCTTGGCTGGCTACACTTGGCAATAAGAAGGCTAGGGCCAGCACGAGTGCTGCAAAGATCGCGCCGTCGCGCAAGAAGTCAAGGCTGATGTCCATCGCGTAGCGCACCCTTGTTGCCCGCCAGCTTGCCTCTTGCTGCGCCAGGTTACTGCGTACCGCCAACATCAGCGCGCAGAAAGTGAAAAGCAGGAAGTACACGTTGAGACGAGAGGGGGCGTAGTAAAGGTTGGCCAGCATGAGCATTCCCGCGGGAATGACAGCGTGCCACACTCGCTGATGACGGAAGACAGCCCAGGCTGCGGAGTAGGCCAGCCACCAACTCACGATTGCCAACAACAGCACGAAGATGAGGCTGCCCGCGCTGGCTGTGCCGGCAGCGGCCCTCTCGAGCCAAAGCGAGATGCCAGCGAAGAGCTGTAAGACACGCCCGCGAGGCCCGAACTCCTGCGGCAGCAGCATGCTCACCCAGAAAGTGATCCAGGCGAGACTGCACAGGAAGGCATGGAAGACGGGGAAGAATCCTCTCCATCGCGTGTGGCTCAGAGCGAATCCCAGGAGGGCACCGCCCAACACCATCCACTGAATCAGATGCAGGCCATCTGTCCACTCGGCCGCGCTAACGGACCAGGCCACGGATAGTAGCATCAGAGTGAGCAGGAGCAAGCTTAGCCAACCGCCAGCACGCTTCAGTCCGGAGCGGTGCTCATCGCTGGTTCGTGCCTCCGCTGTGCGTTGCTGTGTTCCAAGTCGGACTCTCTGTGTTGTCACAGTGGCCATTTGTTATGCCTCGAATTGATGGCGGGATATGTGCCTCCGCACGTTTTTGCTTCCTGCCCCCTCTTCAGTTTCAATTTCCCGGGGCGGTGCAGAGACGTTGCATACGATGTACACCCGAAAGTGGCGGAGAAGGTTCATCACTCAGGTCATGTTTTCGTCCTAATCATTAGGGTGGGGCCAAAACGACTTGGGCGCGGTGCAGGAGACCGTCATCGGGCAGGACTTGCGCGATTCTGCCGAATCTGGTATCCTTGATACGTCCCAATGATAGGGAAAGGGGAGAACCAGCATCCCGTCAACAGCCAACAGGAAGTCAAGCGCCCCATGATCAAACTGCTCATGACCTGGGATCTCCGGAACGAACTGGAACATTCCTATCTTAAGTTTGTGATGCGGGAATTTGTACCAGGGTTGATGCGCTTAGGAATACAACCCACCGAGGTATGGTACACTGTCTTCGGCGAAGGCCCGCAGGTTCTCACCGGCGGCGTGACTGAGGATCTCGATTCCATGGAGGAGATCCTGGCCAGCGAGGAATGGCAGAAACTGGTGGCCAAGCTGACTGGCCTGGTTACCAACTTCCAGTACAAAGTCATCCGCGCCAGCGGGCGCTTCCAGTTGTAGTCGCAACATCAGTCACCGAATAGAAAAGCCCCATGGTGTGTCGCCATGGGGCTCGTGTATCACTGACAGATGTGGCGCTCAGTCATCCGACGTTTCTCCATTGGTGTCGGGCTTATCGGGCTTAGCGGGCTTATCGGACTCGTCGGGCTTCTTGCTACTCGGTACGCTGGTCGAGGATTTGGCCCTGTTATCGGTAACGTAGAAGCCGGAGCCTTTGAAGATGATGCCCACTGGCTGAAACACCCGATGCACGTGCCCGTTGCACTCAGGGCATATGGTCAAAGGTTCATCTGTCATATGTTGCGTACGCTCGAAACGCACACCGCAGTTCTCGCATTCATACTCATAGATGGGCATATAGGCTTCTCCTCGCTTCGCTCTTCACCAAAAATGCATTATACTCGTTTTGCAATAAATCAGCAAAACCAGCAGTATGCTTTGGCATATGGCCGACAGGTCATCCAGGGCCTCTGGCTCCACTCTGGCCTGGCCTTTCGCTTGCTCAGGTGGGCATGCTGTTCTTTCGCGCCAGGCTATGTACGAGATGCTCGCTTGCGCGACCGTGGCTTCTTACGGGTGAGTGGTGTGTGTCTGGGTGGTGTGTGTCCAGGAGGTGTGTGTCTATGAAAAGGCGAGTAGTTCTGACCTTGCTTGTGCTCATCGCGGCCATTGCCGCGACAGCGACCGCGACAACGGCGGGGCATCAGGCGATTCATCCGGGAGAGTTGCGGTTGCTGTCGTCTGATGTCTCGGGCGTCTCACTGGAACTGCTGACATCCGCCTATGGCGTACAGCCGCTGCAGGTGGATGGCCGGCTCTACCATGTGATCAGTGTGCCCGGCTATGGCACCACCGGCGAGGCGGGCAAGCCTCAGCTCCCCGTCCGCGGCCTGCTGCTGGGCGTGCCCCCCGATGCGCATCTTTCCCTTGAAGTGGACGTGTTGGAGGAAGGGCCGCCAATGAAGGGCGTGCATGTCCAACCAGTGCCCTCTCTCGGGCCTATGCCAGAGAAAGCCAAAGAGTCAGGGGCGTTGCTGGGAGGTGACATGGTGCATGTGATCGTGGAGAATGAGGCTACGTATGCCAGTGATGCCCTCTATCCTCCGCGAATTGCCATCATCACCGATGACGCCTACATGCGACATCAGCGCATTGTGCGTTTGGAACTCCACCCCTTCCAAGTGAATGCCCACCGCGGCGATCTGTACCACTATCGTCGGTTGCGGGTGACGTTGCGCTTCAGCTATGACATCGAGCCGCTGCCAGCAGCGCGCGAACCGCTTTCCGATCCTGCCTTCGAGAACGTGTACCGTGGCACGTTGCTCAACTACGAAAGTGCCAGAGCTTGGCGGCGACAGCCCACATCTCAGGAGGCGACGCTGCGGGGAGCAGAGGCCACTGTAGCATCTTCACAGTACAAGCTTGTCGTGAAGGATGATGGCATCTACAGGCTTTCCTATGGGGACCTGCAGATCGCCGGTATACCCGTGGACACACTGGATCCGCGTACCTTCCGTATCCACCACTTGGGACAGGAGTTGCCCATCTATGTGAGCGGTGAGGCGGATGGCCGCTTCGATAGCACGGATGCGATCTATTACTATGGCCAGGCGTTGGACGGCAAGTACACCGATGCCAACGTGTATTGGCTGAGCTACGGCGTCACAAATGGCCAGCGCATGGTCCAGCGTGACGTCTTTCCGGACACAGGCAGCACGCCCGTGTCTTTCGAGGCCTCGGCCCATTCTGAGGAAAACCTGATCTACATCAGTAGCTTGCCTCATGAGGGGGATCACTGGTACTGGCAGGGCTATCAGTCTGGCAGCGTGCCGACGCGGACGTTCACCATTGCGCTGGAAGGTGTAGCACCGGGTGCGCATACTGCTACTCTGCGCCCACTGATCTGGGGGCATTCCTTTGACGCCATCAACCCCGGTCACCATCTGAGCTTCTATATCAATGGCACCCCCATTGGCGACGGCTACTGGGATGACGGCACTGCCTACAGTGAAGAGTTGTCCTTCGACCAGGAGTTGTTGGTGAGCGGCGATAATACCATCACCATCGAAGCGCCAGGCGATACCGGTGCCGGACAGGACGAGGGGTATGCCGATTGGTTCGAGATAGACTATCGGCGGACATACGAGACGGCAGGGGAGTGGTTGTCATTCGGTGGCGAGGGAAGCGGACACCAGCTCTTTGAGGTCGCCGGTTGGGCATCGGAGCCTGCGATGTTGCTTGACGTAACCAACCCTTACGCTCCTGTGCGGCTGACAGGCGCTCAGGCCGTATCGGCAGGGGCGAGCAGGACGCTGCGCTTCAGCGACGATGTGTTGGGCGAGGTCCACTACTGGGCGGCGACGGAAGCCGGGCTGCGTCAGCCGGAGGACATCTGCCTTGACCTTCCCTCTGCTCTGAGCAGTCCGACGAACGGTGCCGACTACATCATCATCGGCCACCCTGATTTCCTGAGCAGCGTGGGGCCGTTGGCGACGTTGCGGGCCTCGCAGGGATTGCGAGTGACCGTTGTGGACGTGACCGACGTGTACGATGAATTCAACGATGGGATCGTGCACCCTGATGCCATCCGCGATTTCCTCGACTATGCCTATCATCACTGGCAGCCTCCGAGCCCAGCCTACGTGCTGCTGGTGGGCGATGGCACCTATGACCCTCGTGGCTTCCTGGGCACGGGAGTGCGGACCTTCATCCCCGCCTATCTGCGCCATGTTGATCCCATCATCGGCGAGACAGCGGCGGACAACCGGTACGTGACCGTCGAGGGGGGGGACATCTTGGCGGACCTGCACATCGGCCGGCTGCCGGTTAATTCGGCAGCAGAAGCGCAGGCCGTAGTGCAGAAATTGCTCACCTACGATCAGGGTTTGCCCTCGGGCGACTGGCGTCACCGCATCCTCTTCGTCGCCGACAATGCGGACTTCGCGGGTGACTTCCCGGCACTTTCCAATAACGTTGCTGATCACCTGATGCCAGATCCTTATCAGCCTCAGAAGATCTACTACATGCAAACGCATACCACTGTGGTCGAAACGCAGCAGGCGATCTTGGACACCATCAATGACGGCGCGTTGATAGTCAGCTACCTGGGTCATGCCGGAATCACGATGTGGGCTACAGAATTCCTCTTCAGTACCTCCGGCCTAGGCTTCCTGACAAACGGTGATCGGCTGCCGGTGATGGTGCCGATGACCAGTCTGGAAGGCTCCTTCCACTATCCACAGCTCTCGTCGCTGGCAGAGCGAATCGTTCGCCTGCCTGGGAACGGCGCTGTAGCCAGTTGGTCGCACACCGGCTCGGGCGTCGCGCCCGGGTATGACTATCTGCATGAGGGCTTCTACCAATCGCTGTTCGAGGATTGGAATCCGCGTCTTGGCCCGGCCACGGCGAAGGGCAAGCTCAACCTGTTTGAGGGCGATGATCGCTTTCACGACTTGATTGACACCTACGTTCTCCTTGGCGACCCGGCAATGGCAGTTGAGCTGGACTTTCCTGTGGAACCGACCGATACGCCGACGGCGACGGACACGGTGACGCCAACGCCGACATCTACTCGTACGCCAACGGCGACCGACACGCCAACGCCGACATCTACTCGTACGCCGACGGCGACCGACACGCCAACGCCGACATCTACTCGTACGCCGACGGCAACCGACACGCCGACGCCGACGGCAACGGACACGGTGACGCCAACACCTACTTGTACGCCGATGCCAACGGCGACTGACACATCAACGCCAACGTCTACTCGTACGCCAACGCCAACGGACACGGTGACGCCAACGCCTACTCGTACGCCAACGCCAACGGACACACCGACGCTGACGCCTACTCGCACGCCGACATCAACGCTGACCTCAACCCACACGCCGTCGGCGACGTCGACTCCAATTCATACTCCAACGCCCACGGGCACTCGCACACTGACATCGACTCCGACGTCAACCTCTACTTCCACGCCGACCTCCACGGCTACTCGCTTTGTGAAGCCGACTCTCACCCCCACGCCAACCGGGTTGCCGACGCCGCAGATGCACAGAGTGTGCCTGCCGCTGGCTCTCAGGTACCGCAAGTGGTAGTCGGGCTGCCCAGCTCAACCCTCCACGCTGGCCCAGGACAAGCCTGCCGAACGTTTACAGTGATTTTACAATCCGCTAACATTGCCTTTACAAAGATGTGCGAGAATGAGAGCAGCTTTCGACAGGATGAACGTCGGAAGGGAATACAACGATGGAGGTTGAGAAAGATGTCGAAGAGAAGCAAGCTGTTTCTTGGACTGGCGCTGCTGGTCCTGCTGGTCGCCTTCCCGCTCAGCGTTGCGCTGGCTCAGGAGGAAACTCCCCCGCCTGAGGAACACACCCTTACGGCCAATGGCTATGGGCTGGCTACCTTTGGCGGGGAGGGCAGCATGGACATCCACGCGCACGGTGCGAGTGTCATCTGGATCAAGGGCGCTGACACGCTGGAGATCACCGGGGATGGCGAGCGCGAGGATACGGATGACGGAGTCGTCAAGCTCACTGACTGGGAGGGGGAGATCCACGCTGAGGGGGAGCGGTTCGTCGTGCGTATGGTCGGCGGCAAGCTCGACTTCACCGCTACCGGCAAGGGGCGCGCCTTCCTTCAGGGCTACGGCACCTTCCAGGTGGGTGACCACGACGGGCGCTGGAGCTGGCAGGGCGTGCACATCCCTCGCCGCCCGCGGCGACCCGTGATCCGGGAACGGCTGCAGGGTCTGAGAGGGCGATCTGGCCTGCGGCCAGGAGGTCCCGGTTCCGTGCCAGCCCCCGACGTGGGGCCACGGTAGACTCGCTTTCGAGAAACACAGAGGCCCGCCACCAGGCGGGCCTCTGGCCGTGAGCAGCTACGCCAGTCGCAGGTTGGCTACCACGTCCAGGTCCCAATCGGCCCGCTCCCCCGCCAGGAAGCGGTAATGTCCGGCAGCGGCGATCATGGCCGCGTTGTCTGTGCAGAGTAAGAGGGGCGGCACCCGCACGGGCACAGCCAGCCGTTTCCGCATTACCTCCCGCAGGCGGGCGTTTGCCGCCACGCCGCCGCATACGCACACCTGGGCCACTCCGAACGATTCCGCCGCGCTGCGGGTCTTCTCCACCAGCACATCCACCACCGCTTCCTGGAAGCTGGCCGCCAGATCACTGACAGGCAGCGTTGCCGGATCCAGCCCTCGCACCACCCGCAGAACGGCGGTCTTCAGTCCGCTGAAGCTGAAGTTGTAGGCGTGCTCCGGTCGTCTCATCAGCGCGCGGGGGAAGTCGAAGGCTGTCCGGTCGCCGCTGGCAGTCGCAGCCTGAATAGCAGGCCCTCCGGGGTAGGACAGGCCCAGCAATCGAGCCACCTTGTCGAACGCTTCACCCGCTGCATCGTCCAGCGTGCCGCCCAGCCGTTCGTATTGGCCGTGCCCTTGCATCAGTAGCAACTCCGTGTGTCCGCCGGACGCAACGAGCACCAGCAGCGGAAAGGCCTGCCCTGCTGCGTCCAACTTGGGCAAACTGACGGTCTCCTCGCTCTCCACCTCCAGCCAGTTGGCGTAGACGTGTCCTTCCAGGTGATTGATGCCGACGAGCGGCAATCCCCGCACCCAGGTCAGCCCCTTGGCCGCGTTCACTCCCACCAGCAGCGAGCCCGCCAGCCCCGGCCCGTAGGTTACCGCCACTGCGTCCAGTGCCTCCCAGTCTGTTCCCGCTTGCTCCAGCGCCTGCCTGATCACGGGGTAGATCGCGACCATGTGCTGGCGGGAGGCTACCTCCGGGTAGACGCCGCCGTAGGGCCGGTGCAGTTCCACCTGCGAGGCAACGACGTTAGACATAATGTGCCGGCCATCGGCCACCACCGCGGCTGCGGTCTCATCGCATGAGGTTTCGACACCCAAGATGTACGTCATCGCTGGGTCTACACCTTCTTCCGCTTCCAGCGGCCCAAGCGGAACCAGGCGACGAACAGCAATCCGTTCGCCAGGTTGGCAATGGCCCGGCCGGCCCACACGCCGCTGATGCCCAGGTTCGTCCAGCGAGCGAGGCCGTAGGCCAGCGGTGCTTCCAGGCACCACAAGGTCAACAGGTTGACGGCCATGGGTGGCACGGTATCGCCAGCCCCGGCGAAACTGCGGCCCAGCACGATCCCCACCGCGCTGGCAATCAGCGACGGGGCGATAATGCGCAGGGCGTTTGCTCCGATGTCCACCACCTGGGGCGTGGGGTCGAAGAAAGCCACCAGTGGGCGGGCGAAGGCGAGGAACAGCGCGGTTGTGATGGCCATCAGTGCCGCGTTGTAGGCTGTCACCCACCAGGCGCTCCGCTCAGCGCGGCCAGGTTGCCCGGCGCCCAGGTTCTGGCCCACCAGGGTGCTGGCCGCGTTGCCCAGGCCGAAGCCAGGGATGAGGGCGATGATCAGGATGCGGTTGGCGACGCCGTAGCCCGCCGTGGCGAAGGTGCCGTACAGCCCGACGATCCCCAAGATCACCAGCCGCGAAGAGGAGCGCAGAACCATCTGCGCTGTGCTGGGCAGGGCAATCCGGATGATCCGCCACATGAGGGGGAAATCAGGTTTCAGGTCGCGCAGGCTTATGCCGATGTGAGCGCGGCGGCGCAGCAGGATGATCGCTTGGAAGAGTACACCGGCACCCGCCCCCAGCACGGTGGCCCAGGCCGAACCGCTTACCCCCAGGCCAGGGAGGGTGCCCAATCCAAAGATGAGGAGAGGTTCCAGCAAAATCGTCAGTGTGTTGCTCAGGATCAGAACCTGCATGGCTTGCCTGGCCTCGCCGGCCCCGCGCAGGAGGGCATTGATCGTGTAGATCATCACCAGGGTGAACAGGCCGCCGAAGGTGATGCGCAGAAAAGAGAGGCCCATGGGTAGGACTTCAGCGTCGGCTCCCATCAGGCGGAGCAGTGGCTCGGCCATGAGAATGCCAGCCGCGCCCAGGAGCAGCGAGATGCCGATGCCCAGTAGGACGACCTGCGCCGTAGCGTGGTCGGCCGCTTCCCGATCTCGCTCGCCGATGCGCCGGGCCACCAGCGCCAGTCCGCCCACGCCCAGGCCGCTGGAGAGGCTGCTGATCACCCAGCGAATGGTGACGCTGATGGTCAGCGCGGCCAGCGCCGCCGACCCCAGTCGGCCCACCCAGAAGGTGTCCACTGTGAAAGTCAGGCTGGCCATGACCATCTCGATGGTCATGGGCAGACCCAGGATCCAGATGTTGCGATGAATGCTGCCGGCAGTGTAGTCCTGGCGGGCGGCGAACTGTTGTGTCATGCTATGGAGCTCACGGAGAAGTGCCCGGCAGGCTGAGTTGTTCGCCCAACGGTTCGTGGTCGGGCATTGCTTTGCGGCCGATGTCGTTCATGGCCGATCGAGCCAGGCGGTCGGCGCGCATGTTGCCCGGATCGCCAGCGTGCCCTTTCACCCAATGCCAATGCACGTCGTGTGGCTCCTGCGCCTCCAACAGCGCCAACCACAGGTCTTGGTTCTTCACGCGCCGTTTGCCCGCTGTGCGCCAACCATTTTGCCGCCAGTGGGGCAACCACTCGGTGATTCCCCGTCGAAGGTACTCGGAATCGGTGTGCAGGTGAACGACGCAAGCCCGCTTCAGTGCGCGCAGCGCTTCGATGGCGGCGCGCAGTTCCATGCGGTTGTTGGTGGTGTCCGAGGCGCCGCCACGCAGCACTTTCGCGCTCCGATCATGGTGCAGGATGGCCGCCCAGCCTCCCGGCCCCGGATTGCCTTCACACGCGCCGTCGGTGTAGATGACGACGGGGGACTTGTTGGATGGTGTGCTGTCTGCTTTCATTGTGCTCCTGTGCCCCACTTCGTGCTCCCCAGGGTTTCTCGCGCACCTGGCCGATGGTGGGCCAACCCCGCTCCGCCGGGCGATGCTCGTCAGCCGCTCCTCAGGGGGAACGGCCACCGGATGGCCCACGGCCTCCAGCGGCGGCAGATCATAGATGCTGTCGGCGTAGGCGTAGGAGGCGGCCAGGTCAATGATGCGGACATTAAACCACAATACCGCCCACGTGTCAACACTGAACGCACTGGCCGTTTGACATAGCGCCGAAAAAGATGCATAATGGCTCGAGTGGTGGACACTCACTATCGAGAGAGTTGCCGTGTCGCCATCATCTTTGACTATGCACAAGCCACATTCGGCCAACCGCCAATCGCACACGTCTTCGCGTGGAACTGCGCCACAGCTTCCGCCGCCGATTCTGGTCACCGAAGCCACTCCGTTGCAGCAGTTGCTGCGGGAACTTCGGCGTCAGCCGGTCGTGGCTGTGGATACCGAATCAGACAGTCTCTTCGCCTACTACTACAAGGTCTGCCTGATCCAGATCTCCGTGCCCGAGGCCGACTACCTGGTGGATCCCCTGGCGCTGCGAGACGTTACGCCCCTGGGCTCCCTCTTCGCCAACCCGACCGTGCAGAAGGTGTTCCACGCTGCTGACAGCGACATTGTGGCGCTCAAGCGGGACTACGGCTTCGCGTTCGCCAACATCTTCGACACGTTATGGTCAGCTCGTATCCTGGGCTGGAAGAATCTGAACCTGGCCGCCATCCTCAAGAAACGGTTCGGGATCAGGTTGGACAAGCGTGCTCAGCGCACCAACTGGGGACGAAGACCCCTCGCCCCTGAGCAACTGGCCTACGCTCGATTGGACAGCCGCTACCTGCTACCACTGCGGGAGACGCAGATCGCTGAACTCACCGCCAGATCGCGGATGGAGGAGGCGACCGAGGCCTTCGCCCGTCTGCCAGGCATAGAATGGGAAGAGAAGCCCTTTGACCCCGATGGCTTCTGGCGGCTGAATGGAGCGCGGGAGCTGTCGCCGCGGGCGCTGGCGGTGCTGCGGGAACTGTACCTCTGGCGGGAGGAGCGAGCAAAGCAGCTAGACCGTCCCCTCTTCAAGGTGGTGGGGAACAGGACGCTGCTGCAACTGGCCGAGGAGCGCCCAGGCGACCCCCAGACACTGCGACAGATTCCAGGGATGAGCCACAACCAGGTGAAGTGGCATGGGAGTGGCATCCTCACGGCCATCGCCCAAGGACAGCAGTCCCCGGTTCCGCAACCGCATGTCCGGCGTCGGAACAACAGGGCCAAGTATCTTGACACAGCGGCACTGGCCTGCTATGAGGCGCTGCGAGCCTGGCGTAATACCAGGGCTGCCGAACGAGGCGTAGACCCCGACGTGGTGCTGAGCAACGCGGAGCTCAGGTCCATCGCCCAACGGACTCCGAAGACGCTGGAAGAACTGGCAGAGATCAAGGCCTTGGGGCCCTGGCGGCGAGAAACCTATGGGCAGGAACTTCTGGGCGTGTTGGCGAGCGCCACACCCTGAAGGACGGGGCCTTATCAGAGACCAGTGGTGGGTTTTTGCCTTGCGGCGCTGACGCGCAGCAGTCGCCAGAGGACGATTGCCAACAGCAGACCCAACGAGGCCGCGGTGATCGCCTTCCCTAACTTGCGCACGGGCGTATCCTCAAACCGCAATAACAAGTATCCCTCTCCCTGCGGCAGCGGCACGACGATTCGAGCCAGCGGCCCCTCTTCTCGCTCCACCGGCAATTCCTGCACCGGTTGGCCGTTTTCCCCGTCGAGAAGCCAGGCACGCCAGCCTGGGAACCAAAAGCGATTGAACAGAACGCTCTGTTGTTCATCTCCAGCGTGGAACCACACTTCCTCGTGGGCGCTGCCCAGTTCCAGCGAATGCACGGCCAGCGTTTCGTTCTGCGGCACCTTGCTGTAGTCGACCTTCGTGGTCACAGGCTGGCCCTGCACGTAGGCTTCAGCCATCGAAGACCACCGGGGCAGGCGCTCGGGATCCACCCAGGCGGTGATGCCGGTCATCTCGTCGCTGCTGCGCTGGAAGCGCATCAGTGCGGCATAGGAGACGGGGCCTTGCTCCGGCGTCGGTTCGCGTACCTCGACCCGCAGGTAGGGGGCGCTGCCGAGGATGAGCAAGGCGAGCAGGATAAGCGTGGACAGTCGGAGTTTCGGTTGTCGCGTCTCCGGTTCGGGCCTGAGAGCGGTGACCGAACCAGCGAGCACGGCCAGCGGCACGGTAGCCAGCATCAGGTAGCGCCAGGGGAACTGGGCAAAGCCAACAACCGGCAGGTGACGCCAGGCCCAGGCCGAGGCAGGCAGTGTGAGCATGATGAGGATCACGGCCAATAACTGGAAGAAGCGCAGCTCGCGGCGCACATTGGCCCGACGCGCCCGCGCTGCCACTAGCAGCGAGAGGATGGCGAACGCCACCGGCACGATGCCCAGTTGGTAACTCAGCGCGCCTTCAGCGATGTCATCAGGCCCCGGCTGACTGATGCCGAAGCCCCAGGCGGGGCTGAAGAGTTGGTGCGGATAGATGAAGTGCGCGAAAGGGTCGTAGTAGCCGCCGAACCACTGCTCTTGGTTGACGAATGTCCGCTCGGCCAGCGCAGGCAGTGCGAAGGCCGCGCTGAGTCCCAGGCCAAGCAACAGCGCCAGAACCACCGGCAGCGCGATGCGCGTTGCATTAGCCAGCAGCGGCAGGATCGACTGGCGGGAAACCTCTCGCAGTGGCTGGTCGGCGTTCAACTCGCCCAGGAGAAGCACCAACAGGTAGACTGCCAGCAGTGGTGTGAAGATCAGCGTCACCAGGTTGCTGGTGACCATCAGGCCGGCGTAGGCCAGCGCCAGACCGACCACCGACGCCAGCCGCGGTCGCCGCACCGTGGAACGTGCTCCCCAGAGGATCAGGGGCAAGAAGACCATGGCCACCGATTCGGCCAGCGCCGCCCGCACATACAGGTTGACCAGGTGGTACGGCACGTAGACATAGGCTACAGCGGCCACCAGCCCCGCCGCTCGGCCGAGCCAACTGCGCACGAAGCCGTACATCGCCAGCGCCGAACCGATGATGGAGAGGGCAAAGA
Organism: uncultured Anaerolineales bacterium; assembly: GCA_965369635.1. Classification (GTDB taxonomy): domain Bacteria; phylum Chloroflexota; class Anaerolineae; order UBA3071; family UBA3071; genus UBA3071. The sequence goes on from CBDURC010000005.1 coordinate 24,246, forward strand.
GCACCTCTACCGTCGCCGTCCAGCCCACGCCCAGGAAATGGTGTATCAACTCGCCGCCAAACGAGGCGAGCGGGCCATACACAATGAAGAAAGGATAGCCGTAACCAAAGGCAAAGTCGGGCGACCAGCGTGAGAACCAGATGCCATCTTGCACTGAGCGGTCGTACTCAAACAGGAAGTACACGTTGTGCCGCGCGTCGTGTGCGCCCCAGAAGTAGCCCGGAGCCAGGTAAGGGCCGATGGCGAAGGCGCAGAGCAGGATGACCAATACCACATGACCGGAACCCAGTGGCTTCAGGGACTTGAGATTGGAGATTGGAGGTTGGGGATTGGAGCTCATGGTCTGTTCCCGACGACCACCTTGTTGTCGTCTCCGACCTGCATTCGGTCTCCTGTTTGCCAGTCGTACAGGCCCAGGTTGAGGTGATAGTCCCCAGACGGGCCATCGGCTTCGATGCGCAGTTGGTAGCGATCCTCAATGATCTCTCCCACCTGCCACTGCGACGTGGGGTATTCCCCAGACTGCGGCTGTGTGTCCTGCTGGCCCCAGCGCTGCTCCGTTTCATCCAGGGCGTGCACGAACACGGTGTAGTCCTTCGCTAGCGGGCGCAGCGGTTGCCAGCGCACATAGAGCTGCACTGTCCGCCCTGGCTGCAATGGGCCTTCCACCTGCGCGTCGAGCAGCAGGAGTTCATTCTCGCCCAGCACGGCCAGCGGAGCGGCCTTTGGCTCGTAGGGGGTCGTGAGCGGCTGCAGATAGCCGTAGCTGGCCAGCAGCGTGAGGGCGATCAGCGCCGCCCACAGCGGCAGGCTCTCTCCCCAGTCCATTCGCCCAAGGCCCAAGGTCACCACCGAACCACCCAACAGTCCCAGGAACGGTCCCACCAGCGTCAGCAGTTGCCAGGGGTAGGTGAGCGTGCGGCTGGCCTGCGCGAGTCCTGGCAGTCGCCACAACGGCATGGCCCAGGTCAGCGTGAGGAAGGTCACCGCGAGGGCAATCCCGAGGCTGGTCCACATAGGAGCCTGTAGGGGAGCCTGCAGGGGAGCCTGTAGTGGCAGGTCTGAGACTTGCCTCTGCGTGTCAGTCGCACGGTTCAGCGTCGAGCCGTTGACCAGCAAGGAAATGGCCACCGCCGCCAGTCCCACGGCGATCAGGCCGATCTGCATGGGGAAATCATCCTGCCAGCCGGGAATGCTGACCCCATGCCCCCAGGCAGCCGAAAGCAGTTGGAAAGGGTAGACGAAGTGTTCGCTGAAAACGATGGGCGTTCTGCCCAATCCGTGGGCCGCAGCCAGCGGCCATAGCCCGACTGCACCGAGAAGCAAGCCGCCCAGCACGCCAGCGACGATCAAGGGCCAACGGCGACTGCGCAGCGCCAGTCCGTAGGCCAGCAGCGCCAGCGCTGCCCAAAGCGACAGCCCTGGCTGCGTCCACGCCAGCAATGCCACGCCGACGACCACCAGTGCCGCGCTCTGGCGGTGACCATCCAGCAGCCGCTGCAACGCCCATAGCGTCCACGGGAGGACGCCGAGGAAAAGTGCCTCGGCCAGCGCTCCGCGCACGTAGATCGTTGCCAGCACGTAGGGCCAGCAAGCATATACCAGCGCTGCCAGCAGAGCGCCGCGATCACCCAGCACCCGCCGCGTCCAGCCGTACATCCCCAGCGCGCCCAGCACCACCCCTAAGCCAAAGATGATCTTCACTGCCGCGATGCCGCCTGCCCCGAGCCAGCGAGTTGCCTCAGCCAGGAAGTATGGCAGCGGCCCCTCGCCGCGCAGCAGGTCGAACTCCCGACCTACAACGGGGGCCCAGGACAGGCCGCCGCGCTGCACTTCCAGGTCGTACAAATTGAACACGGGCAGGAAGCCGCTGTGCGCCTGGAAGTAGCCTGGATAAGTCAGCGGCGCGCAGACTAGCAAGCTGAGAAGCAATAGGAGCAGCCAGTGGGGATCAAACTGAAGTCGGTGAGTGTTTCCGCCCATCTTGCGCAACATGCTGTGATTATAACACAGCCCTGAGGCTACACAAAAACCAAACGTGTTGTGTGCTGAGTGACCGAACACGCAGCACGCAATGCGTCCGCGCAGGTTCCAAGCGCGCCTGGCATGTCACAGTCGGGAAACGAACAAGGATCGCATCTGCGGTGCGGAGAGGATGGCCTCAAGCACGCCGCCAGCGATGGCCAACGACTTGTCGGAGATGGAGAAGCAATGCTGGCTTATGGCGCGCGGATCTACATCGCCGATTTTCATCCCCGGTGTGAGCGGCACGCTCTCGTGAATCAGCCCCCGCAGCACGCCAGCGAAGGGAGCCTGTATCTGTTCGCCATTCACCGTGGCGATGACTTGGCCCGCCTCCACGCGGTCGCCGATGGCCTGGCGAGGATGCAGCCGCCCGGCGCAGGGTGAGCGCAGCACCCGCCTGGCTGTCTGACCACCGACTTGTCCCGGCACTCCCGTGTCAGACATGGCGGAACCGCTCCATAGCACCCGCCCCAGATCGTGGCCGCGGTTCGTCTCCACTGCGGCGTGGCAGTCCACGCCAACAACGAAGCCAGGCCCCAGAGCAATCACCAGCGGTGCGTCCTCCAGGCGCGTGCCGGTGTTGGCCTTGGCCATGATACCATCCACGAGCACGGCTGGACGTAGCACAGCGCGGCAAGCCGTCTGTGGGTCCACCAGCACAGGGATAATGCTCTCGTCCGGAGCGGCGCGGGCGGCTGCGACATCATCCACTCGTCGGGCGGTGAGGCCCTGCACTGTCATCTCACCCGCATAGACTGCCTGGGCAAAGGCCACACCCCGTCGCACGGCCAGAGGCTGGGCGATTTCGGTCATCACCACGGGAAAGCCACAGCGGTGCAGCCGATGGGCCACGCCCGAAGCCAGGTCCCCCGCGCCTTTGATGAGCACCAGAACATGCTGAAAAGGCATCGTCACACTCGCTTGACAACTAGCCTGACTCGCTAATCCTGCTTACGAGTATACGAGAGCCAGACAGGGGGAGAGGAATACTCACCGTGCAAGCATTCCCCAGGTTTGTGCCGGTCTCTTGACCAGCACAGCCAATCGGTGTGGAAACGGCGGTCGGGAGACCGCCTTCGAACTCTCTGGGGAATGCCTACCTGACCGCTAACCCTCTCCACACCCGCTCGGGGGTCAGCGGCAGAGAGCTGAAACGCACGCCAGTAGCATCGTGCACACCGCTGACCACAGCCGGCGCCACGCAGATGAAAGGCATCTCCCCCATGCCTCGCACGCCCCAGGGGCCGATGGGGTCGGGATACTCCAATACCAGCGACTTCACCTCCTCAGGCACGTCCAGCGAGGTGGGGATGAGATAGGTGCTCAGATGCGGCGTAAGCACCTGGCCGTCCTTCACCTGAAAATCCTCCAGCAGCGCCCAGCCGAGCGCCTGCATCACTGCTCCCTCGATCTGTCCCTCGACGAGCTGCGGGTTGACCGCGCGGCCCACGTCATTGGCCGTAGTGACCTTGAGCACCCGAATCTGACCCGTTTCAGCGTCCACCTCCAGTTCGATCGCCTGGGCCAGGTAGCCGTAGGTGATGTTGGGCACGCATTCGCCAGTCTCGGGGTCATAGGGTGTAGTGGCGGGAGCATACCACGTGTAGGAGGCGATAGCTGGGCGCTTCTCGTCCCGCCAGCGCTGCAGCGCCAGATTGGCTGCGCCGCGGATGGAATGACCGGCCATGAAGGTCATGCGGCTAGCGGAGGCGCTGCCAGAGTTGTCCGATGTGGCCGTATCGGACATCACCAGTCGCACCTTTTCCAGGGGCACGTCCAGCGCTTCGGCGGCCATCTGCGCCAGAACCGTGTGGGTACCTTGCCCGACCTCCGCCGCCGCGTGGCGCAGCACCACCTCCTCGATCTCTGCCTCGCCGTGCAGTTCGATGGTCGCCGTGCACCGCTCTGGTGAGCCGAAGCTGAAGGCGACGTTCTTCAGGCCGCAGGCGAATCCGATGCCCCGACCGTCGGCAAAATCAGGCTTCTGCCAACTCCCTTCTTCTTGCCTATATCCTGCCGCTTCCGCGCACCGCTCGATCACTGGCGCAATGCTCACACCCTCCGGCACCACCGTCTGTGTGGCCAACAGCGACCCCTCGCGCAGGCAGTTGCGCAGCCGGATGGTGATGGGATCGAGCCCCAGTTTCTCAGCCAGGCGATCCATCTGCTGTTCGGCGGCGAAGATGGCCTGGGGTGCACCAAAGCCGCGGAAGGCTCCGCCGGGGACGTTGTTGGTGTACACGGCGTAGCTGTCTACATGGACGTTGGGAATGTCGTACACGCCGATGGCCATCAGGTTGGCGTTGGCCAGTACCTTGTTGCTGGTGTAGCAGTAGGCGCCAGCGTCGGCTACCAACTCTGCCTGTGCAGCGATAATCCGGCCACCGCTTTTGGCTCCCCACTTGTGTCGCATGAAATACTGGTGTCGCTTGCAGTGGCCGATGATGGATTCCTCGCGGCTCCAGATGATCTTCACCGGGCGGCGGAGCTTCCAGGCGGCCAGCGCCAGGATGATCTGCACTGACATGTCCTCCCGCCCGCCGAAGGCCCCGCCGATGGCCGGATAGATGACCCGCACCTGCTCATCGGGCAGCCCCAGCGCGTGGGCGATCTGTTGCCCATCTCTGTGCGCATGTTGGCCGGCCACTTGCACCGTGACCCGGCCCTCTTCATCAATGTAGGCCAGTCCCGCCTCCGGTTGCAGGTAGGCATGTTCCTGCATCGGCGTGAAGTACTCCTCCTCGACGATGACGTCCGCCTCGGCAAACGCCGCCTCCACATCTCCCTTGCGGATGAGCCACTGGGCGACGATGTTGCCGGGTCTGTCGGGGTGAATCGGGACCGCGTCGGGCTTCATCGCCTCCCGCGGGTCGGTGATGACCGGCAGGTCTTCGTACTCCACGCCAATGAGATCACGGGCTGCCGCGGCTGCTTTCTCCGTTTCTGCCACCACGAACGCCACTTGGTCGCCGACGAAGCGCACCACATCGGCGCCGGGCTTGTCGCTGCCTGGCCCACACAGCACGGGCTGGTCGTTCATCATGAGCCCGTACTCATTTACGGGCACATCCCTGGCTGTGAATACAGCCACCACACCAGTGCAAGCTTCTGCCTCACTGGTGTCGATGGACAGGATGCGGGCGTGCGGCCGGCCGGCGAAGAGCACCTTAGTGTGCAACATCCCGGGCATGGCTAGGTCGCCGGCGTACAGCGCCAGGCCGGTGACCTTAGCCTGGGCGTCTACGCGCGGGGCAGATTGACCGATGGTTTTTGTCGTCATGTTCATCCTTGGACCTATTCATGACTCCCCTGAAAAAGGCCATTCAGCCACGGAGACACGGAGTACACAGAGGAAAAACCAATGTGCAACTCAGAGTTGTTCAGCAGCAAACGTAAGAGGCATGGATTCCCTGAAAGACACTTCGAGAATCTCCGTGCCCTCTGTGCCTCTGTGGCGAGACTGGAAAATAGGACGCGGATTCTCACGGATTCGACGGATTCTCGCGGATTTCTCAGGATGTATCTGTGTATATCCGTCGAATCCGTGTTGATCCGTGTCCGATCGTTGCCTGGCTGAGCAGTTACCGCTGCCAGAGTGCAATCTTCCATGACTTCACGAAGCCACCGCCGCTCTCTCAATCGCCCGCACGACTTTGCAGTACCCCGTGCAGCGGCAGAGGTTGCCGGTGAGCGCTTGCCGGATCTCCTCGCGACTCGGCCGTGGCATCTCTGCCAGCAGTCTGGCAGCGGACATGATCAGTCCCGGCGTGCAGTAGCCGCATTGCACCGCCCCTTCCTCGATGAAGGCCTGCTGCACCGGATGCAAGCTGCCCTCTCCCGCCAGTCCCTCGATGGTCACCACCTGGCAACCGTGGACGCGCGGCGCAGGCACAAGGCAACTCTGCACCGCCATGCCATCCAGCCAGACGGTGCAGGCGCCGCACTCACCCTCGGCGCACCCTTCCTTGGTGCCCGTCAGCCCCAAGTCCTCGCGCAGTAAGCGCAGCAGGGTTTTGTCGTTCGCCCCGCACACGCTCACAGGCTGACCGTTGACCGTGAACTCGATGGGGGCGTTGGAGGCGTGAAACGTGATGCGTGGTACGTGCCTGATCACCGATGCCTGATCACTGATCCCCTTCAGCGTGACCGGACGTGCGGGCCAGCCGCGCCGCTCGCTGCCGTCCCGCAATTGCCGCAGTGCCCGCACGGTGAGCACTCGCACCATAGCGCGACGGTAGTCGGCGCTGCCGCGGATGTCATCAATGGGCCGCGCCGCAGCCGCTGCCAGTTCGCCTGCCCGGGCCATCGTGTACTCCGTCAGCGGCCGGCCGATCAAGCTCTCCTCAGCGTCAGTGGCGCGGATGATGGTCGGGGCCACGGAGCCGAGGGCGATGCTGGCGCGGGAGATACGGTCATCCTCGAAACCCAGGACGACGGCCACGTTGACCACGGCAATAGCCTGTGCCTGACGCAGCCCCAGCTTGAGGAAGGTGCCCCGCTCGTTTGCTTTCAGTGCAGGAAACTGAATGGACACCAGCATCTCATCCGGCTGCAACGCCGTGCGCCGCACGCCAAGGCAGAACTCCTCGAAAGGCAGTTCTCGCTCGCCGCGCTGGCGGCTGCCCAGGATCACCGATGCATCCAACGCCCAGAGTGGGGTGATGGTGTCGCCTGCGGGCGACGCGTTGATCAGGTTGCCGGCGATGGTGCCGCGATTGCGGATCTGTGGCGAGCCTACCTGCCAACATGCTCTGGCCAGGGGGAAGGCTTCGTCCACGAGCAGATCTGAAACCACGACCTGGCTGTGGGTCACCAGAGGCCCCAGCCGGACTGTACCGTTATCGAGGGCGATGTCGTCCAGGCCGGGGATGCGGGTCACGTCCACCAGCGTGGGCACGTGCCGTACCCCGCGCTCCAGTTCCAGGATCAGATCCGTGCCGCCGGCGATGATACGAGTGTCCTCGCTGTGCTCAGCCAGCAGGGTCAAGGCTTCGGGAAGTGTCTTGGGAAAACAGTAATTCTGCCACATCTCAGTCTACCTCCCAGTTCCTTCTCCCATCTCTTCCGTCACCCTCTTTGCGTATCTTCTGCACAACAGAAGTATACAACCATTCTTCCTGGCCGCCAAACCTAAGGATTCGCGGGGTTGCGCAGTGGTTGCGCGCGGACAGGAAGGCGCAACGCGCTTGACAGTCAAAGTGCGTTGCACCTGAGACGGTGCTACCGATCATTTCCTTGCTCTCAGAACCGCTTCCACACCTGCTTGGCCTGCTCCAGCGCCCGGGCGACGATGGCTTCCTCGTCCAGCGTGAGAAGTTCGCGCTCCTTCATCAGCAGTTTGCCACCGCAGATGGTGTGGGTCACTTCGCAGCCCCCGATGCCGAAGAGGATGTGCCAGGGTAGGTTGCCGGCGCTCAGCGGCGTGAAGGGATGGTAGTCGAGGATGATGATGTCGGCGTATGCGCCCATGGCCAACTCGCCCAGCGGCTTGGGGAAGAAGCGGGCGGCAATGCGACCGTTGTTGGCGTAGGCCAAGCGCATCACCACGTCCCCCGGCATGGCGCGCGGGTCGCCCTGATGCAGCTTGTGCACCAGGTAAGCCGTCTTCATCTCCGTGAACATGTTGTTGGAGAAGCCGTCGTTGCCCAGGCCCACGGTGATGCCGCGGCGCAGCAATCCCTTCACATCGGCCACACCGACGGCGTTGTTCATGTTGGAGCG
>CBDURC010000006.1:0-30839 GCA_965369635.1 uncultured Anaerolineales bacterium
TGGTGCTGGATCACCGCACCTTCGAAGGCGACATCCTCAAAGCGCCCGTGGGCACTGGCCCCTACACGCTGGAGGAATGGGCCGTAGGCGAGCGGGTGGTGCTCAAGCGGCGGGAGGACTACTGGCAGAACGGTGAGGATGGCAAGCCGCTGCCCTACCTGGACGAGATGGTGTTCATCGACCTGGGCGAGGAAGCAACGGCTTATATCTCCGCTCTCAAGGGGGGGCAGATAGACACCTACGATCCGGACGTTGCCGGTTATCAGGCGATCAAGGACGATCCCAACATGGTTGTTCTCCCCATCACCACCGGAACGACCCGCGTCCTGCGTATGAGAGTGGATAAGGAACCGTGGACCGACGAGAGAGTGCGCCTGGCCCTCAAGCTGTGCCAGAACCGCGACAAGATCCTCAAGCTGGCTTACTTTGGCGAGGGCCTGCCCGGCCAGGATACTCACGTGGCGCCGGTTATCCCCGCCTACTGCCCAATAGAGACGCCCAAGTATGATCCAGAAAGGGCCAAAGCGCTGCTGGCTGAGGCCGGCTATCCCGATGGCATTGACGTCACCATGACCTTCGGCAGCGACAGCATGGATCTCTCCAACGGGGAGACGCTCAAGGCCGACGCCGAAGCGGCCGGCATCAGGATCACTCTGAACCCAGTGCCCACCTCGGCCTACTGGGATCAATGGACCGAGATAGACCTGGGCATCACTTCGTGGGTGCACCGCCCGATGGCCGTGATGACCTTGCCCCTGGCTTACGGCGCCGACGCCGAAGGCAACCCGGCGCCCTGGAACGAGACCCGCTGGGTAGACCAGGAGTTCCTGGATCTGCTCGAGCAGGCTCAGGGCACCCTGGACGTGGAAGCGCGCCGGGCGCTCATGTGCAAGATGGAAAAAATCCAGCAGGAGCGCGGCTCCATCGGCATCCCCTACTGGATGAACGTGTGGCGGATCGTGACCAAGAAGTTCAAGAACGTCAAGCCTCACCCCACCGGCTACATCCTGTTCAACGAGGTTTGGTACGATCCAGACGCCTAGCTGGTACATCCTCTAAGAGCGAGTCTGCAAAATGGCAGGCCATTGCTTGTGCCACCGGAGCGTCATTGCGAACGGAGCGAAGCAATCTCAGCCCCTCTAAAGAGATTGCTTCGTCGCTCCGCTCCTCGCAATGACACCCTCTGAACGCATTGGGGCAAAAGCCGCACGGTTGCACTGACCAGTGGGAGCAAAGTTGCCGTTTTACCCCGCTTTGGAGTGTTGGCTCCCCGGTTTTCGCTCATCCAGATGCAATAGTGGGATGCCAGCCCCGGATGTGAGGACCGTCGTGTCACATTTGCCTCAATGCCTCTGAACGTTTACCAAAAAAGGAGTGGCTATGGCCAAGTTCATTCTGCGGCGTCTGGGGTTCATGCTTCTGACCATGCTCATCGTTTCCATAGCCATCTTTTTGGTCTCTGAAGTCGCGCCCGGCGACGTCGCCCGGCACTTGCTCGGCCAGTTCGCCACGCCAGAGCAGGTGGCCTCCTTTCGCGAACAGTTGGGCCTGAACCAACCATTGCACGTTCGATACCTCAGTTGGTTGGTCGGCAGCGACTGGCGGGCCAAATCGAAAGTGGGCCTGCCCCTGCGACGAATAAAAAGACCCAAGACCGACTTCTACGAGTGGTGGGCCCAGGAGCCCGACGGCACCCTGATACGCTGGAAAATGGATGGCGAGGACCTGATCGCCATGCGCCTCCAGCCAGACGGCACGACGGTTGAATCCGTAGATAACGGCCGCTGGCAGATGGACGAAGATGGAGTCAGCACCTTCTGGGGAGTGGACACCCTCAACCACGCTGTCATGTGGGTAAAGGGCGGCGAGACGACCTTTTGGATGAAATCCAAGGGGGCCGGTTGGTGGGTGGAGCAGAAGAGCGGTGCCGTCAAGTACATTCCCTTGCTGCGCGGCCTGCTGCGCGGCGATCCGGGCGAATCCACGCAGACCCGCCAGCCCGTTGCGGACACCATAGTGCGACGGGTGAAGAATTCGGCCATCCTGGCCGGCATTGCCTTTGCGGTGGTCATGCCCCTGGCCCTCGTATTAGGGTTGATCGCTGGCATCAACGAAGGCAAAGCGATTGATCGTTTTCTTTCCATCGGCGGCCTGGTGACCACTGCCACCCCCAACTTTGCCACCGGAACCTTCTTGATCCTGATCTTCGCCTACTGGCTACAAGTGCTGCCCGGGGCGACGGTGTTCGCCAGCGACAAGGCCCTCTTTGAAAACCCAAAGATGCTGATCCTGCCGGTGGCAACCCTCACGCTGATCGAACTCGGTTACGTATTGCGCATTACCCGGGCCAGCATAGTGGAAGTGATGAGCAGCGGCTACATCCGCACGGCCGTTCTCAAGGGGTTGCCCTACTCGCGCATTATCCTCAAGCACGCCCTGCGCAACGCGCTGATGGCGCCGATCACCGTGATCATGCTGCACGTGAACTGGCTGATGGGCGGGATCGTGGTGGTGGAAGCGATTTTCGGCTTCCCTGGCCTGGGGATGTATTTGCTCAGTGCGGCGATGTACAAGGACGTTTTCGCCATCGAGGCCGGAGCGATGGTGATGGTAATACTGGCTGTGGGCACGCAATTGGTGGCCGACATCATTTACACGTTTTTGAATCCCAGGATCCGATACGCCTAGGCTGAGTTCCAAGGTCAAGGTTTAGCCTCAACCTCAACCTTAACCTCAATGCGACCGAAGGGAGTGAGCTATGGCCGTGAGCGAACAAGTCATACCCAGGGTTTCCGCTCGCCCGTCGCGCTGGCAACGTATAAGAGAAGCGCTGTCCCCCATCCTACGCTCCAAGGTGGCCCTCGTCGGCTTGGGCATTGTCCTCTTTTGGGTTCTGATGGCGGTTTTCGCGCCCCTCCTTACGCCCTACGATCCGGTGCGGGATCAAGACTGGGAGGCTGCAAACCAGGGCCCATCGGCGGTGCATCTGCTGGGTACCGACGACCTGGGACGAGACCTCTTGTCCCGACTGCTCTACGGCGCGCGAACCATCCTGGTATTGGCCCCTCTGTCGGTGCTCTGTTCCCTTCTCGCCGGCTCCACGCTGGGGCTGGTGGCCGGCTATCTGGGCGGGATCGTAGATGAGGTGGTGATGCGCCTTCTCGACGCCATGATGGCCTTTCCCACCATCCTGCTCTTTCTCATCATTATTGCCGCCATCGGAGCGTCGCCCACCAACGTGGTCATCGCCATCACCATCGGGGGCGCGCCGGGGATTGCCCGCCTGGTGCGCAGCCTGGCCATGGACATCCGCACCCGCGACTACATCGCCGCCGCCGAGCTGCGGGGCGAGAATGCTCTCTACGTAATGTTTGTGGAGATTCTGCCCAATGCTCGCGGCCCGATCATCGTAGATGCCATGCTGCGCGTGGGCTATGCTGTCTTTTCCATCGGCACGCTGGGCTTCCTGGGACTGGGCCTGCCGCCCCCATCCCCTGACTGGGGCAGCATGGTGGCACGCGGCCGGCTCTATATCTGGAGTAACCCCTGGGCTGTCCTGTGGCCGGCCTGGGCCATCTCGTCCCTGGTGGTGGGGCTCAACCTCTTCGCCGACGGCCTGCGCGAAGAGACGATGCGCTATCAGTAGTGAGGTTGAGGTTAAGGGGGACAAAGGTGGGCTATAAGCATTTTACAGAGATGCGGGTGTGGCAGAGGGCGCATGAAACGGTGTTGTTGGTTTACAAGCTGACCGGCGACTTTCCGGAATCTGAGAAGTACGCGCTGACCAGTCAGATGCGACGCGCAGCCGTGTCCATCACCAGCAACAGCGCCGAGGCATTCGGCCGGCGGACGAGCAAGGACAAGGTCAGGTTCTACATGCACGCTCGCGGCTCATGCTACGAGGTTCAAAGTCAGAACTGTGTCGCCCGCGACGTAAACTACCTGACACCAGCGGATTTTGCCAAACTCGACCAGGCCCTCAGTGAAATAGCTCACGACCTAAACAAAATCATGAAGACACTCTCGACTCGCTCTTAACCTCAGCCTCAACCTCAGAAGGAGACAAGACATGAGTGTAGATTTCGAGTGGAGCACAGATACGGACGACCATCGAATCAAGACACCCATTCTGAAAGTCGAGAACCTGGCCATCTCGTATGAAACCCGCAAGGGCGACGTGAAGGCCGTGCGCGACGTCTCCTTCGAGATCAACCGCGGCGAGGCCCACGGCATCGTCGGCGAATCGGGCTGCGGCAAGAGTACCATCGCCTTCGGCATCGTCAACTTCTTGGGTCGCAACGGCAAGATCGTGGGCGGCAGTATTCTCTTCCAGGGGCAGGAACTGCGAGGACGGGCGGAGAGTGACCTGCGCCGCCTGCGTGGAGACCAGATCGCCATGGTCTATCAGGACCCCATGTCGGCGCTTAATCCATCCCTGCGCATCGGCGAGCAAATGAATGAGGTGCTGATCATCCACCGGGGGATGAAGAAAGAAGAGGCCAACAGAAAGTGCGTGGATATGCTGAATCGGGTGTACATGCCGGACCCCGAGGCGGTGATGATACGCTATCCCCACCAACTCTCCGGCGGGCAACAGCAGCGGGTGGTCATCGCCATGGCTTTGCTCAACAACCCGGCGCTGCTGATCATGGACGAGCCGACCACGGCCCTGGATGTGACCGTCGAGGCGGCGGTGCTGGACCTGATTGACGAACTGCGGCGGGAATTCGACACCGCCATCATGTACATCAGTCATAACCTGGGCGTCATCGCCCGCGTCTCCGACAAGATGGGGGTGATGTACGCCGGAGAGATGGTAGAACGGGCAGCGGTGGAGAAAGTGTTCCTGAAGCCCATGCACCCCTACACGCAGGGGCTCATGCGTTGCGTGCCTAAACTGGGACTGAGCAAAGAATCGAGCTACCTGTACCCCATCCGCGGGCGGGTACCCTCACCCGCCGAGCTACCTCCCGGCTGTATCTTCGAGCCGCGCTGCGACTACGCCCGCCCGCGGTGCCGGCAGACCCACCCTGAGTTACGCCAGGTAGCGCCGGGCCATTTCGCCCGTTGTCACTTTGCCGAGGAGGTCGCCGCCCGGGAGTGGCAACCGTCAGAGGATCTGATCCCCGATCTGGCGGCGTTGACGGCACGCAAAGCGGAAGCCGCGGAGCCGATCCTGCGCCTGCAGAATGTCAAGACCTACTACGAGCAAGAACAGAAGTCTATGGCCTCTCTGATAGGCCTGGGGAAAAAGCTCTACGTCAAGGCAGTAGACGACGTCAGCATCGAAGTGCCCAAGGGGTGCACGTTGGGCATCGTCGGCGAATCGGGCTGCGGCAAGAGCACGCTGGCCAAGACCATCGTCGGCCTGGAGCCGCTCACCGCCGGCAAGGTGGAGTTCCTGGGCTTCGACATCTCCGTGCCGGTGTCGAAACGGGACCTGGCGCTCATCAAAGAGCTGCAGATGATCTTCCAGAACCCCGATTCGACCATGAACCCCTCCTTCACCGTGGGGCATCAGGTCGGGCGCCCGCTGCGCCACTTTAAGACCGTGCCGCGCCAGCAGGTGCGTAGCGAGGTTATCCGTTTGCTGGACGCGGTGAAGCTGGACGAGCGCTACTACGACCGTCTGCCCCGCCAGCTCAGCGGCGGCGAGAAGCAGCGCGTGGGCATCGCCCGCGCTTTCGCCGCTCGACCCGACCTGGTGCTGTGCGACGAGCCGGTCTCCTCGCTGGATGTGTCGGTGCAGGCCGCGGTGCTCAACCTGCTGCTGGAGATCCAACAGGAATACGGCACCACCATGCTCTTCATCGCCCACGACCTGAGCGTGGTGCGCTTCTTCTCCGACTACGTGGCCGTGATGTACCTGGGGAAGTTCTGCGAGATCGGGCCCGCCGAGGCCATCTACGCGCCCCCCTATCACCCCTACACCGAGGCGCTCCTTTCGGCGGTGCCCATCCCCGACCCCCGCGCCGGGCAGAAGCGCATTCGCCTGAGCGGGACGGTGCCCAGCGCGCTTAATCCGCCCAGCGGCTGCCGCTTCAATACACGCTGTCCGCGCAAGCTGGGTCACATCTGCGAGAGGGAGGAGCCGCCATGTCGGGATGCGGGAGGCGGCCATCGCATCTACTGCCACATCCCGCTGGAGGAGATGCGCCAGATCGAGCCGGTCGTGACGGTCAGGTGAAAAGCGCCAGGCGTGAAAACCCAGCCGTCAGTGACCTCACTGGAGGGAGATTATGCTGGTCAAAGACTACATGACGAAACATCCATTGATGGTTCAGCCGACGATGCCTGTCATTGAAGCTCAACGCTTCATGGGGGAGAACAACATCCGCCACCTGCCGATCGTCGGTAAGGGGAAGCGGCTGCTGGGCCTGGCAACCCGACAGACGCTGCTGGTCCAGCCGGCGACGCTGGGCAGTCTGAACGTCTGGGAGATCACTCGATTCCTGTCCAACCTGACCATCGGCGACGTGATGGTGAAAGGCGAAGATGTCATCACCATAGAGAAGGACGCCACCGTAGAAGAAGCGGCCCGCATCATGGTCGAAAACAAGATCGGCTGCCTGCCCGTGCTGGAAGATAGCATCGTGGTGGGCATTATCACCGAGATTGACCTGCTGGCCCAGTTGATGGAGATGCTGGCCACGCGCGTGCCCGGCGTGAGGGTCACGGTGCGCATGCCGGATCAAAAGGGCGAACTGGCCAAACTCGTCAGCGCCATCAGCGCCCAGGGATGGGGGATACTCGCCTGCGGTGGCTCTCCCGCCCTCAAAGACCCCACGAAATGGGATGCGGTGATCAAGATCCGGAACGTGCCCCAAGAGGAGATCGTCGCCGCTCTGGAGAAAATCGAAGGCCAGGAAATCATGGACGTACGCGAAGTGTAGGGCGTGCACAGCAGGCAAGCCCTCAAGCTCAAAGTTCAAAGCTCAAAACTCGCATTCCAACCTAGTCTTCGTACGAGGGGAGGCCTTTGGACTTCGAGCTTTGAGCTTTGAATTCTGGATTTTATCCCTTGGACACCAACTATTCCGCCCATCAGACGCCGCAGTTCCGCGTGCTTTCGGATCGGCAAATCGAGAAGGTGTACCTGGCGACGCTGGAGTGTTTGAACCGCACCGGCGTCGAGGTGCGCAACGCTGAGGCGCGGGAACTGCTGGCCGGTGCCGGCGCCAGCGTCGAAGGCTCGCGCCTGCGCATCCCCCCGCACATCATCCAGGATGGTGTCGCCGCCGCGCCCCGCTCCTTCACCCTCTGGGGACGCCCACTCAGCGAGCTCAGGAGACAAGACGGCAAACACCGCATCCAGGTCGTGCCCGATCGAGTCTACTTCGGCCCCGGCCCCACCTGCACTTACTTCGTGGACCCGGAGACGGGCGAGCGGCGCAAGGTTCGCCGCGGCGATCCCGGCCTCACAGCGCGGGTCTGCGACGCCCTGGAGCACATTGACTACGTCATGGGGTTGGGGCTTATCAGCGACGTGACCCCCACCCTGGCGCCCGTCTACGAGTACGCGGAGATGGTGGCCAACACCGGCAAGCCGATCCTCCCCTGGGCCTACTCCGCGGCGCACGTCTCCGACATCTACCAGATGGCGGTGGCGGTCTCCGGCAGCGAAGCGGCCTTCCGCCAACGGCCCCACTTCGCCATCTTCGCCACCTTCCAATCGCCACTGGTACACACAGATGAAGACCTGGCCAAGGTGCTCTGGGCTGCGGAGCACGATATCCCCATCGTCTACCTGGGCGGCCCCAGCCTGGGCGCGAGCTCTCCCGTGACCGGCGCTTCGGCGCTGGTCGTCTACCTGGCGGCCGCGCTGAGCGGGCTGGCGATCATCCAACTCAAGCGGCGGGGGGCTCCGGTGTGCATCGGGGGTGTGCCACAGGCCATGGACCTGCGCAACGGGCGGCCAGCCTACGGTTCGCCGGAGATGAGCCTGCTCGGCGCGGCGATGGCCGACATCTCCCGTTGGCTGGGTATTCCCTTCATGGGCACCGCCGGCGCTTCCGAGGCCAAGCAACTGGATTTGCAGGCGGCCATCGAGTCTACGATGCAGGTGCTCCTTTCGGGGCTGAGCGGCGCCACGCTGGTGCACGACGTGGGTTTCCTCGATTGCGCCGACATCGGCTCGCTGGAATCGCTGGTCATGAACGATGAGATCATCGCCATGACCCGGCGCATCCTGCGCGGCGTGGTGGTCAACGAGAACACGCTGCTGCTCGACCTGATTGACCAGGTCGGCCCAGGCGGGCACTTCATGGCTGAGCGGCACACCGCCAAACACTGCCGGGCCGAAATCTGGGTGCCCACACTCCTGGACCGGGAGCCGTGGGAGACCTGGCAAGCGGCCGGCGCGCAGACGATGCTCGAGCGTATCAGGGCCAGGCTGCGGGAGATTCTGGCCAGCCACCAGCCGCCGCCGCTGCCCGCCGGTGCGGCGGAAAAGATCGAGGCCATCCTGCAAGCGGCAGAGGCGCGTGAAGGCCAGGTACCAGGGATCGGTGATCGAGGAGGCAGCGATGAAAGCGGTTCGTTTGGTCAAGCCAGGGCAGCCTCTGGAAATGCAGGAACTGCCCCTGCCCCCTGTGGGCGCTAAGGACGTGTTGGTCAGGGTCAAAGCGGCGGGCATCTGCCGTTCCGACATGCACTACCGCGCCGGCGTCTCGCCGGTGCATCCTCTGCCCCTGACGCTGGGGCACGAAGTGGCGGGCGTGATCGAGGAAATCGGCGCTGCGGTCAGAAACGTCAAGGCGGGCGACCGGGTGTGTTTGCACTACCTTGTAACCTGCGGCGACTGCCGCTACTGCGCTGCGGGCAACGAGCAATTTTGCACCACAGGCTCGATGATCGGCAAGTATCAGGACGGCGGCTACGCGGAATACATCGTCGTGCCCTCGCGCAACGCCATCCCTTTGCCTGAAGAGATCTCCTTCGAGCAGGGCGCGATCATGATGTGCTCCTCGGCCACGTCGCTCCACGCGCTGTATAAAGCTGATCTAAAGCCGGGCGAGAGCGTGGCCATCTTCGGCGTGGGCGGGCTGGGCATCTCGGCGGTGCAGTTGGCGCGGGCCTTCGGCGCGCTGGACGTGTACGGTGTGGACATCAACGGTGATAAGCTGAAGCTGGCGGAAAGCTACGGTGCTATTCCGGTGAACGCCAGCACGACCGACCCGGTGGCCGAGATCAAACGGCTGAGCGGAGGGCGCGGCGTGGACGTGGCCTTGGAGTTGGTTGGTTTGCCACAGACGATGAAGCAGGCGGTGCTGTCGCTAGGTCTATTTGGGCGAGCCGTGATGGTGGGCCTCGCCGACAAGCCCTTCGAGATCAATTCCTACCGCGACGTCATCCTGAAAGAAGCCCAAATCATCGGCTGCTCCGACCATCTCCTGCAAGAGCTGCCCTTGCTCGTCGAGTTGGTGCGCCGCGGTGCGCTGGATCTGTCGTCAGTGATCACCCGCACCGTGCCCCTGGACGCCGAGGCCATCAACGCCGCGCTGGACGACCTGGAGACGTTCGGGCCCGGCATCCGCACCGTGATCACGCCTTGAGCCTGAGCGAGCCAGGGCCAGCCCTAGTCGAACACGGATGAAGGCGGACGAACGCTGATTTTCCCCTTCTCCTATCCGCGTACATCCGCGTTTGTCCGCGTCCCACCGTACCATCATGGCTCTTTGGGATTTCGCGTGGCGCTCGGCGCGGACGACAGTCCACGCCTCCAGATGTGGTGGGTGATGCTTACACGCTAATCAAATACGGGGACCATCGTCCCCTTTGAGCAAGAGAACCACGCGAAATCCTAGAGACTCACCATCATACAAAGGAGGCTCAGACGCGAAACGGAAACGACCTGGTAGCCCAATTCATCGCCGACGTGACGTGGGACGCGCTCCCCGCGCCGGTGCAGCGCAAGGCCCGTATGGCTCTGCTGGACGTCCTGGGGGCCACGCTGGTGGGCACGCTGACCCCTATCAGCCACATCACAACTGACTTTGCCGTCGAAACCTGGCCGGGCGACGAGGCCACCATCCTGCTGCACGGCAAGCGGGCCTCGGCCATCGGCGCGGCTTTCGCCAACGGCTACGCCGCTAACGGTCTGGACATTGACGACTGTGCCCTGTACACCAAGGGCCATCCCGGCGCACAGATTTTCCCCACCGCGCTGGCCCTGGCCGAAAAGCTGAGGCTGGGCGGCGCACAGATGCTGACGGCCATGGTCGTCGGCTACGAGGTGGCGCACCGCACCGCCCGCATCTGGCACGATCACCATGCCATCTACCAGGCGTGCGGCTCGTGGGGCTCGGTGGCCTGCGGAGCCGTGGCCGGCCATCTGCTGCACTTGCCACCGGAGCAGATCAAGCAGGCCCTGGGTATCGCCGAGTACCACGCCCCTAACCTGCCGATGATGCGGGACATTGATCACCCGGCAATGGTCAAGCACGGCATCGGCTGGGGGGCGATGAACGGCATCATCTCCGCCCAGCTTGCCCAGCGCGGCTTCACCGGCATCCCCAGCATCCTGGGCTGCGAGCGCTACCGCCACTGGATGGCCAACATCGGCCAGCACTACATCATGGTGGACGGCGTGATCTTCAAGGAGCATGCCTGCTGCGCCTGGACGCACGCCGCTCTGGACGCCGCACGCAGCCTGCTCCGCCAGCACGACTTCGGAGCGGACGACATCGGCCACGTTCGCCTGGAAGGGTTCCACGAGATGGTACGGCTGGGGACGAGGCTGCCGACCACCACCGAGGAAGCGCAGTTCAACACCGCCTGGCCGTTGGCGGCGCTGCTCCTCGACGGCGAGATCGGCCCCGACCAGATGCTGGAGCACCACCTCGGCGACGAGCGGGTACGGGCCTTGGCCAGCAAGATCGAAGCGGTGGAAACGGACGAACTCAACGAGCTGTACCGGCGTGCGGTGGCAGGAGAGCCCGGTGGCAAATACGCTGCTGCCGTGACCATCACGCTGAAGGATGGGCAGCAGTTCGCTTCGGGGAAGGTGCAGGCCGGCGTCAGGTATCCCCAGGGGTGGGACGAAGGCCGCGTGGAGGAGAAGTTCCGCTGGCTGGTGGGGAACGTGCTGGAGGAGAACCGCATCGCGCCGTTGGTGGATATAGTGTGGCACTTCGAAGACCTGGACGACGTGCATGAACTGACGCGGTTGGTGGCGAGCTGACCCGCAGCCATAACCATCCAACGAAGCCGCTGTACGCATTTAGCGTCGAGGGCCTGGAGATTTAGTATCATCTACGGGATGGTTCAGAATGGGAGGAATCCAGGCTGGTAATTGTGAGCTTCGATCACGATTTCGACCGTACGGACCGCGGCCGACAAGCTCCGAGCGAGATCGTCGCGCTGGGCGGGTCACTGGGTCTATAGCCTCGCCTCTCTCCGATCTCATGCCGATCGGCATGAACTCGGCTCTCGATCTGCCCCTACGGGCTCCTGCATCGTAGCCCGCGGAAGAAGCATTCACAGGCTCTTGGTGCGAACCGCGCCCGACTCCTTCTGGCATGTGCGTGAGTTCAGCGGTGCATTCCTCGCCGCCCGCTTCCTGGCCTCTCGGGCCTGTAGAGTTCACCCGTACAATGACAGTGATCGTCACCTCCCCTTCCGGCGAGGTGTTCCTAGTCCCATCATAGCAGCACGGAGACGAAGGAGACTGGTGTCATCAGCACCTGCGCAGGGCTTCACAGTGCTGTGGACCGAAGCCCTGATCCCCCACCAACCGGAGAGCATGTAACGGAGCAGGCAACGTGTACGTCAACGTTATCTGCTCTTTCGTTTCTCTCCCCCTGGGGAACGGCCTAGTGAAGCGCCGCCCGGGCCATCAGCGCATCGTCGCCTGCGACTGCTCGCTGAGAAGAGAGCACGGCACTTCTGAGGGAAGCTCTGGGGAAGCTATGAGGAGTTGCGACCAGCGTGAGGCCTCCAGTCCCCCTACAGCTGGGGACGATTCTCGGCCGGCAGTGACGCGCGTCGAGTTGCACTCCCTTCCTGTCTGTAGTATAATGGATTGTAGGAATGCGCGCCTTTCTTGCCCAGCTGACATCGACTTGTGTCGAGGCCGGTCGGAACTCGTCAGAGGCAGCCCTGCCGCAAGGAGACCTGGGACCCCATAGTGCAGCCCCGAGCACTGCCTCTGCCAGACCTGCAGCGGCACTCGTCGCCGCATTCCGGGAAGGAGCACCGTTTTGCCTTCGAGCTTCCACTTGAACGTCGTCCAGCTGTCCGACGTTGGTCGACAGCGTGAGATCAACGAAGACGCGTTTGGGCGGTCTGAGTCGTCCAACGCGCCTTTGTGGGCTCAAGGCTGCTTATACATCGTTGCCGACGGCTTGGGTGGTCATGCGGCCGGTGATGTGGCCAGCCGGCTGGCAGTCGCCACAATCCTCAAGGACTACTTCGAATCCAGAGACTGGGATGACCCGGTGCAGGGTCTGCGCATGGCTATCGAGCGGGCCAATGAAGCGATCTACCTTCGTGCACAACAGGATGCGGGGCTGCAAGAGATGGGAACGACTGTGGTCGCCGCCGTTGTTCAAGGCGATCAACTCACGCTCGCCAACGTGGGGGATAGTCGCGGTTACCTGTTGCGAGAAGGCCGGCTGGAGCAATTGACGCGGGACCACAGTTGGGTGGCCAGAGCCGTCGAAGATGGGATGCTGACGCCCGAGCAGGCGCGCCACCATCCCGATCGCAACGTGATCTATCGTAGCCTCGGCGCTGAGAGTGCGGTAGAGGTGCAGACCTACACTGACACGTTGCGCGTTGGAGACCGGGTGCTGCTGTGTTCGGACGGGCTGACCGACGTGCTGGCCGATGACCTCATTGCCGAGCTGGCTCACGCGACGGACCTCGCCACCGCGGCTGACCACCTGATCACGGCGGCGAACAATCGAGGCGGGCCGGACAACATCACCGTCACTCTCATCGCTGTGGAGTCACCGCAAGCCCGAGAGGAGAGAGAGCGTCCCACCCCAGGCCGAGTGGGTGCGCTTCGCCGATCCTCGCTGCCTGAGCACGGTCTGGGGCAATCAGGAGAGCGACTGACGGTGCCGAGAGGATTGCACGCCCAGCATGAGGAAAGCCCAACGTCAGAGGAAGAGGACGATTCCCTTCCCTCATCAGGCAGGAAACAGAGCTGGCTGCGCCGTTTGCTGCACCGCGATTGACCGCGACATCAGCGGAAGGCCAACACTGCACAGAGGCGGATGGATGATGATGGAGAACAAGGCACAAGTGGCGCTTAGCAGGCGGATGCTTGTCCTAATGGTGTTCACTACCCTGGTTCTGGCCCTGGTCTGGGGGACGCAGTTCGCGCTCCATGCGACGGCAGCCCATCAGGGCCAGGCGCAACCGCCGGGCGATGCCAATGGCGACGGGCTCTGCACCGAAGTAGACGCCCTCACCGCTCTCCAGGTAGCAGCAGGCCTGGTTTCGCCCGATCAAAAGACAGACGTGGATGGTGATGGCAGGGTCACCGAAGTGGACGCCTTGACCATCCTGCAGTGGGCCGCAGCGGGAGGCCAGTGTCAAGGAGGCGTCGCGGGTGCCGGACCGACAGCCACGCCCACCGTGCCGCCCCCGACGGCACCTCCGACGCTACCTGCCCCGCCGCCTGTGATGCTGGTCATTAATGAGGTGTCGCCCAATCCCAAGGCAGGCGAATCAGAGTGGGTGGAACTCCACAACCGCAGCACCAGTCCGGTGAAGGCAGTCGGCTGGGAGCTGACCGACGGGGACGGCAATGTCTACGCCCTGCCCCCCAGTGTGCCCGACGTGCCCCCCGATGCCTTCGTGCTGGTCTATTTCGATGGCCAAGGCAGCGGCCAGGACGACCTGGACTTCGGGGACCAACTGGCGGTACTGCACAGTCAAGCGGGCCTCACGGACATCCTAGAGGATGACGTTGACCAGGTTGCCCTGTACACCAGCAGCACCCACGATAGCAGCACCATCGCCGACTTCATCGCCTATGGGGCTGATGCGGATGATGACGACGACCACGCTGTCGCAGTCGGCATCTGGACTGCGGGGGACATTGCTGCCGAGACCCAGCCCATCCCCGGTGGAGCCATTCTCCAGCAAGGGGGCTCGATCGGCCTCTCCGTCGTCCGCGCGGAGTGGGTCGTTTATCTGGAGGGGGAGACTAGCCCCGGCCATCCTAACCCGGTGCCGGCGCCCTTCTTCCGCTCACCTCCTCCGGATGCTACCGTCGGCGAAACAAAGCCAACCTTCGGTTGGTCCAGCATCCAGGATGCCGTCCGCTATCACTTGCAGGTGGACGATGATTCCCAGTTCGGGTCTCCGGCCATCGATGTTGATGTAGCAGACACGCAGTACACCCCTCCTGATCCTCTTGCAGCAACAACCTACTACTTCCGGGTGAAGGCAATCTATGCCGACGGGCGAGAAAGCGGCTATTCCCCCAGTTCCAGGGTAACGATCGCCACACCACCGCCCCCCGATGAGTTTTCCCAGGCTCTGCTGCCCGCAGCACGCGCCCCCTTCGCCAATCTCGGGCTGGCGGGACTCAGTTTCGTGAGCGCCTCCTCCGGGCGCGTTGGGTCCAGCTCTGCTCTCTTTGCTCCCAACCTTCAGGCGGGCATCACTGTTCTTGGCGTCAGGCCGCAGGTGCAGCGCAAGGACACCAATATGCTCTGCTTGGACGGGAACCACCCCGAGAACGGTCCGGGGGCATGGGATGTCCCCAGTGTGAACGCAGCGGGCAACCCTGCCAGGAACAACGCCCATGACAACATGTACTGCGCCCGCGCGTCCATCTCCATGATTGCCGACTTCCTTGGAGGGCGGCTTAGCCAGGATCACATATCTCATCACGCCTATGGTGGCGGGGAGCCCGAGGGAGACCTGGGCCACGGCATCGGTCTCTGGCCACAGCGCAACAGCACGTTCTCCTGGTCCCTCAGCGGGACGCGCATCACGTACGTCGACGACAAACCAACCTTTGACCAGGTCAGGGCCTGGATAGACCAGAAGCAGCCGCTGCTGGTCATCGAACGCAACGGCGGCGGTGGGCTGCACGCTGTCGTCGTGGACGGCTATCGCTTCTCCCCAATCAGACAGGAAGTGAATCGGGTAGACCCCTGGACTGCCTCGACAGGCTGGATCTCCTGGGCAGCATGGAACCTCTATCAGCGGTCCCTCGACCCAGGGAACGGCGGTTATGCCGTGTACGTTCCGTCGGCCGGGGCAACAGCCCGCACCTCTGCAGCCGAGTTTGTGTGGACTGACACTGATGGCGATGGTCTCGTCGACTACGATGAGACGCATCGGTTCCGTACTGACCCCAATGACCCCGACACCGATGATGACCTGGTCCCCGACAAGATCGACCTGCGCGAGTACCGCTATGACCTCGGCGGGCGTCACCGCCGGTTGCCCGATGTAGACAGTGACGGCCGCCGCAAGGAGTTGGATCGGGACAACGACCATCGGAACGACGATGGCGAAATCGACGGCTGCGAAGACATCGACCGTGACGGCCATTTTGAACCGCCGGCAGAGACCAACAACTTCAGCCCTGCCAACGAGAGGTCCTGTGCGCCAACAGCGACGCCCACGCTCACGCACACACCCACGAATACGCCCACAAACACACCGACGCCGACACCGACGGAGACGCCCACACCCACGCCTACAGGCTCGGTCACACCGACGCCGACACCGACGGAGACGCCCACACCCACGCCTACGGGCTCGGTCACACCGACGCCGACACCGACGGAGACGCCCACACCCACGCCTACGGGCTCGGTGACGCCGACACCGACGGATACACCTACACCGACTCCGACGCCGACCGAGACACCCACGCCCACTCCGACAGGCTCAGTGACTCCGACGCCCACGCCCACGGACACGCCTACCGGTACGAGCACACCCACCAGCACTCCTACTCCAACTGTGACACGAACGCCCACCATGACCCCAACATCCACCGGCACCGGGACGGTGACGGCCACAAGCACGCGGGCGACACCCTCAGTGACTACCTCGCCCACTGTGACGGCGACCCCAGGGCAGCCCATTTCGTCTGGTCAGGTCTCTGCCTCGCGCCTTTTCTCCATCGACAACTCCGGCAGCATGGGTGATAACGGCAAGATCGAGGCCGCCAAGCGCGCTGCTCACACTGCCCTGAACGCTCTATCAGCCAATACCGAGGTGGCCCTACAGTTCTTCGGCGTCAGTGGGTGTGATGTGAGTATCGTGCAGGGCTTCACTTTGGACCATGCTGCGGCGCACGGTACGGTTGACGGAGCAGTGGCCTACGGCAGCACGCCTCTGGCTGCGGCAATCGGTCAGGCAGGAGACTACATGCGTAGGAACGCTAGCAGCACCGATCGCTACATCATACTGCTCACGGACGGCGAGGAGACCTGCGCTGGCGGTCCAGATGCTCCCGTGGACGCTGCGAGACAACTCAACGCCCCCAGCACATCGCGACGGCCTGTCGGTGTCGCCCGGCTGCTCCCCTCGTCATGGATGCAGGCGGTGCACGCGCTGCAAGCCGCGGAACCACCCATCCGTCTGCACGTAATCGGCTTCGGCATCGATCCCGGCTCGCGGGCCGAGGAGCAACTGAAGAAGATCGCAGAGGCAGGCCAGGGCAACTACTACCCCGCTGGCGACGAGGCGGAGCTGACCCAGGCTATGACGGAGGCCGCCACCCAAGGCACCGTCCTCAAGGGCGACGGAGATGGGGATGGCCGCTGCACCGAGGTGGATGCGCTGCTGGCTCTGCAGATGGCGGTCGGCCTTCAGGCTCCCGACGTCACGCGCATGGATGTCGACGGCGACGGACAGGTCAGCGAAGTAGACGCCTTGAGCATCGTCCAGTGGGCCGCAGCCGGCGGCCAGTGCGGCCCGTAGGAGATCCTGAGACGGTTCAGAGTTCACCCCCTCTGGGGAGGATTGGCTAGTGAGATCATCGATTAGGGAGGAGCCCATGAAATCATGTCGATTGGCAATCTTGGCAGGAGTATTGGCAGTGGTGCTCCTGAGTAGGACAGTGATTGCTCAGGGCACGGTCACGGTGCTCGTGGGCGACATTGAGGCACCCCACGGCGAGGATGTGGAGATACCCATTGAGGTGCAGGGTGCCTCGGGCGTAGGGGCGATGCACATTGAGATGACCTACGACACAGCTGTGCTCTCGCCCATCAGAGAAGTACGGACTGGTGACCTGGCCAGCGGCGGTCTGGTCGTGGGCAACACGAGCACCCCCGGGAGGGTGACAATCTCTATCGCTCACGCCAGCGGCTTCAGCGGAGATGGAGTCGTGGCCAAGGTGGTCGCTCGCGTGGCCGGGAAGAATGGTGCGAGTACTCCTCTCGACCTGCAGAACGTAACCGCCAACCACTTCCAAACCAAGGCCGTCATCCCCACGACCATCTCCAACGGCACCTTCACCGAGGGCGGAGCCAGCGGAGGTTCGGCAGCGATCTGGGCCTTGTTCGGCATGCTGGCCGTGCTGATCTTTGGCGCAGGCGCGTATGCCTTCACCCGCAGGTCGACATCTCGACGGGCCGCCGCGCCGACCGGGGCTGGCACCATTGGACTGCTGGTGACAGGCGGCCCGGCATCGCATTCCTTCCTGCCGCTGGACCAACCCGTCACTACCATCGGCAGGTCATCGGACAATCGCCTGGTTCTTGGCGATGACATGGTGTCCCGCGAACACGCGCGTATTGTCTCCAGCGCCGACGTCCACACCATCTACGACCTGGGAAGTGCGAATGGCACCTCCGTCAATGGTCGGCAGGTGACGCAGCAAGTTCTACAGATCGGTGATCGGATCACGTTTGGATCCACAACCCTGTTGGTTCGGCAAATGTGACACAGCTTTCTAACTAAGTTGAGGAGGAAAGACCATGCAACTGGTAACCTGGTGGTACAACTGGGGGCTGTTCCTGTTCGCCTTCATTGACCTGCTGATCATCGTGTGGGTGCTCTACGATGGCAGCGTGCGGGACATCCCATCCGCAGGCTGGCGTCTGGGCACCATCGCACCTACCCTATTGCTGATCCCGGCCATCATGTTCCGCTTCGCAGGGCCGGCAACCCAGGTCAACCTGGTGAATCTGGCGGAACCGTTCTTTTGGGTCGGCCTGGTGGGGGGACTGATTCCCATCATAGTGGCCGTGGGCTATGTTCTGAGCATCACGGGCGCAAGGGCTGAGCCTCCGGCCGCGACCAACGTCTGCCCCATCCATGGCCAGTTTGATGCCCGATACACCTCGTGCCCGGTGTGCGCAGCGGAGGCGCAGGCACGACAGGTGCGGGCCGAGCCGGCCGCACGGCAAGACCGGACCCGCGTGGGTGTCGCTGCTCCGCCGACGGCGCGCGCCCCCCGTGCAGCCAAAGCCGGGGCCTTGCTCTACATGGAAGTCGGGTCCAGAGCGGGAACTGACTATCGGCTCAACGTGGGCACCACGACCATCGGCCGTGCCAGCGACAGCGACGTGATACTGGATGACGACACGGTATCTCGTCAGCACGCGCTGATCCGCGAGGAGCAGGGCCGTTTCACGCTCCATGACCGCGGCAGCCTTGATGGGACGTACCTCAACCGTCAGAAGATGCGCGGGGCTGCCACGCTGCAGGACGGCGACGAGATCGAGCTGGGCAACACCGTCTTCCGTTTCAAGATCCTTTAGCTGCGCTCCGTAGAAGCCAACCTTGTCTATCTCGGCGGCCAGGACGCTATGCGCTGGCTCGGATCCTTGAGCCCTTGCTGCGCGCATCCTACCAGGAGTCATGGAGTTCTGGGCCGACGAGGGGGAATGCCTATGCGACGATTCTATACCCGATGGGGGATTCGAGGGCTTGCTCTACTGACGCTGGCAAGCAGTCTCATGGCACTGCTGCCCGTCTTGGGCACAGCACAGTCCGGGCCGCCGATCCTGACCATCAACCAGGTGCTGACGGAAGGGTTTCCGCAAGTGGTGTCCTACGTCACTGTGGTGGATGCTTCTGGACTGGCGATATCAGGGTTGACGGAGGACGCGTTCACCTTCCAGGAGGATGGCAACGCAGTGGCGCAGTTCGTTGTCTCTCGGGCCAGCCAGGAAGGGATACACGTCATCCTGTGTGTGGACACCAGCGGCAGCATGCGTGGAGGCACCGCCCTCAGCGACGCCCAGTCTGCGGCCAGAACCTTCCTCTCCCAGCTCACGCCAAAGGACCGGGCAGGGCTGATCGTCTTCGCCGAGAGTGCCACTCTGGTCCAGGACTTCACCGATGACCTTACGGCGCTGGAGACGGCCATTGACGATCTCGCGGCATTGCCGCAGGCGCCAACGGCGCTGTACGAAGCAGCCTTTGAGGCCGGCGACCGGATGGCCCAACTCCCCCCGGGACGGAAGGCAGTGATCATCTTCACCGATGGTACCGACACCGTAGGCGGCCTCAGCCTGAAGGACGCCATTGACAAAGCTCAGGAGGCAAACGTTCCAATCTACACCATTGGTCTGCTTGGCGGGGAATTCGACCCCGCGCCGATGCGTCAACTGGCCGAGACCACTGGGGGGTTCTACCTGGAAGCGCCAACCTCCGAAGAACTGAGCGCGAAGTTCCAGGCGGTGCGGCAACTGTTGGAGCATCAGTACGCCATTCGGTACACGTCCACCATGCGGCCAGATGACCACCTCCATGACCTTGGCATCAGCGTCACCGTGGGGGGAGCAAGAGCGGAGGATCACCATCCGTTTCTGCCACTTCCCTTGGTTCCCTGGGTTCAGATCACCAAGCCGTCAGATGGAGAAGACGTGGTCGGTTCTGTGCCAGTTGCTGTGGACGTGGCAGCGAGGGAGTCGATAGCCAAGGTGGTCCTGCTGGTGGATGGCACTGAGCTAGCGAGGCCATCTGGCCCGCCCTATCGCCACGACTGGGATACGGCACTGCTCAGCCCTGGAAGTCACGTTCTGGCCACGCAGGCAACGGATGCAGACGGCCGCACCGGCAGCGCGCAAGTCAGCGTCAATGTGAAGCCAGCGTTGACCCTAGCGCTAACTTCGCCGACTGACGGATCGGACGTGGTCGGTCTTGTGGAGATTCGACCTGACATCCGGGCTGCTCGCAATATCAGGCAGGTCGTTGTGTCGGTGGATGGCACTGTGATCACCACGCTCACAGCATCACCATACATCTACCTTTGGGATACCGCGCCC
The DNA here is from genome assembly GCA_965369635.1 of uncultured Anaerolineales bacterium. GTDB lineage: Bacteria > Chloroflexota > Anaerolineae > UBA3071 > UBA3071 > UBA3071. The sequence continues at coordinate 20,202 of CBDURC010000006.1, forward strand.
CTGACTCTGGGGCGACATGTCCTAGCGGTGACTGCAGAAGACGATCAGGGGGCTACGGCACAGGCGCAAGCCCAGGTGAACGTGCAACCCGCTCTGACGTTGACGCTCAGTTCCCCAGCGGATGGGGCCAGTGTCATCGGAGTGGTGGACGTGCAGCCCGACATCCAGGCTGCCCGCAAGCTCAGGCAGGTTGTCGTCTCGGTGGATGGCACACCCGTTGCGACTGTGCCCGCGCCGCCCTATACGTATCGCTGGGACACTGCAGAGCTGACTCCGGGGCCTCACCAAGTCTTGGTGAACGCAGAGGATGAGCAGGGCGCCGCGGCCCAGGCACAGGTGCGAGTGAACGTGCAGCCCGTTCTGACAACCACGTGGTTGTCACCCCAGCCTGGGGCCGAGATGACGGCCACAGTCTCGCTCGTCGCCCAGGCGCAAGCCCACTACGGGGTGGAGCGGGTGGAATTCTATGCCAACGACCGGCTGCTGGGTGCAGTGAAGGAGCCTCCTTTCGAACTGGAGTGGTCGACCCTGAGCCTGGAAGAGAAGAACTACAAGTTGTTGGCTTGCGCCTATGACGTCCTGGGCCACGAGGTATGCGCGGGTGTTACCTTGGAGCTGAAGCGACCTGGACCAGGACTGGCCATGTTCCTTGCCCTGGGCGTCTTGCTGGTGGCCATCGTCGGCGTCACCGCCATGGTGGTGCGAACGCGTCAGCGTCAGGCTGCTGCCCGTGTGCCGGCGCCTGCAATCTCCCTAGTACCACCTCTGCCGCCAGTGGATGTCGGCGTCAGACCAACCCCAGAGCCGCGCGCTGCCGCTCGGCCCCCAGTGCCCATGTCGATGGCAGAGGCTCCCCGCCGCCCGATGGAAACCGCCGAGGACTTGCCGAGAACGGCGGTGGATCAGCCCACTCTCATGGAGAGAGAGGTCTTGGCAGCCTGGTTCGTCGTGCAGCCGGCCGAGGGCGGTGCGACCTGGGAGCTGAACTTGCGAACAGGTGAGGCAGTCATCGGTCGGTCTGAGGACAGCGACATCAGGATCGAAGACGAGCTGGTCTCGCGCCAGCACGCCGTTGTGCAGTATCAGGAGGACGGTGAAGGATATGTGTTTCGGGATCTCAATCCTACGAATCCCTCGATTATCAACGGTGAGGAGTATCGTGAACCGCATGTGCTTCGGCCAGGTGACTCCATTTTGATTGGCACAACGATGCTGACATTCCGCCGGGAATCGCAATGATTCCCAAGCGGCTCCATCGGGCGTGCAGGAGCCGGATAGTGTGATTTGTTCGGAAGGAGGACAAGCATGAGTGGAGATCGGGAGGACCGACCAACTGTGATGCGCGGAGTGTCCGGCAGGGAGGCCCATGCTGCAGGAGGCGGCAGTCGACGCGACGACAAGACCCGCGTCCGCTTGCCCACGGTGGGCCCGGGGGGGGGCGGACAGGGTCGGCGCAGCGACTCCGACGCCACACGCTATGTGAAGCGCGAGGGTGCCAGAGGGGGCCCTCGAAGGAGCGGCGGCGGAACGGTGCAGATGCAGCTGGTTCCCAAGCGGTTCGGCTGGCTCATTGTCAAGACGGGACCACGCATTGGCCAAGTTCACCAGCTCCGCGACGTAACCGATCTGGGGCGGAGCGCGGCAAACCACATCGTTATCGACGACGACAGAGTCTCCGAGCAGCATGCTCGCGTCCGGGTAGACGAGGAAGGTCAGTTCGTCGTCTGGGACTTGGCCAGCACCAACGGCACGTTCGTCAACGGGGAACAGATCACTGCAGCAACACCCATCGTGGAGAACGACGAGGTGACGCTGGGGCATACGGCGCTGGTTCTCAAGACTCTGAACGTCGAGGACTGACACCACCAACCTACGAGGGTAGTATCAAGGAGAAGTCTTCTTGGACTCACTGATCGGCAAGGAGATCGGCCAGTACGTCATCACGCAGTGGCTGGGCGAGGGAGGGATGGCCGTGGTCTACAAGGCCCACCAGCCCTCCCTCAACCGCGACGTGGCCATAAAGATCCTCACTGGCCCCCTGGCCCGCGACGAAGAGTTTGTTTTGAGGTTCCGCCGCGAGGCCGTGGCCGCCGGCGCCTTAGGACACCCCAACATCCTCACCATCTACGATGCCGGCACCACACATGACGGGCTGCACTACATCGTCATGGAATACGTCCCCGGAGGCACTCTCAAGGAGTTCATGGAGCGTGGACCACTGCCGGTGGACCGAGCACGACATATCGTAGCGCAGATCGCCGACGCCCTCCAAGCTGCTCACCAACACGGCATCGTCCACCGTGACCTCAAGCCCAGCAACATCCTCTTCACCCGCGATGGGCGCCCCCTCCTCATGGACTTCGGCGTGGCCTTGACCGCCGCTGGCACCCGCCTGACCCGCACCGGCATGGCGGTGGGAACGCCCGAGTACATGTCTCCCGAGCAGGCGCAGGGCCTGGCCGTGGACGGGCGGTCTGACATCTATTCCCTGGGCATCATGATCTACGAGATGCTCACGGGAGAGGTCCCCTTTGTTAGCGACACACCCCTGGCCACGCTCTACCAGCACGTGCACAACGCCATCTCCAAGTCAGCCCTCTTGGACTCCGGCGTGCCAGACTGGCTTTCCACGGTGGTCCAGCAGACATTGTCCAAGCGGCCGGAGGATCGCTATCAGACCGCCCGCGAGATGGCCGAGGCTCTGCGTCGTGAGAGGGCACCGGTGTCTGCGCCACTGCCGGGTCCAGCGATGCCCGCAGCTCCCTCTGCTCCCCGGCCAGCGGTGGTCGCTCCCGCTGAGCGGCGACGTGGCAGAGGGCTCCTGTGGACGGTGAGCATTGTGGCGGGGATCGTGATTGTGGCCGGGGCGACCTACGCGCTCTTCTTCCGCACGCCTCCCAAAGTGGCGCCGACCTCGACCACCCGGGCTACCATCATCGCCCAGCTCACCGACACCCCTTCGCCAACGCAAGGCGACACACAGACGCTGACGGCCACAGCGGTTGCCGCTGCCGTCGCCACGACGGAGGTCAGGGAGACGAAGCTGGCCGGAGCTGTGGCCGAAAGCACGCGCGTCGCCGAGGCGGCCACGGCTACCTCAGTAGCGGTGACGGCTGAGGCAGGGAGGAGCCTGGTACAGACCATGACGGCCGAAGCTCAGGCCGGGCTCACGGCGGAAGCACGCGCAACCCAAACCGCAGAGGTTCAGTCCACCCAGATGGCGGCAACTGAAGCAGCCAGGAAGCAGGCAACTCAGGCTTCTGCTGCGGCGACCGAGGCCGCCGCGGTCGCCGCCACGGAGCAAGCGCGCGCCACGGTGACGGCGAAAGCCATCGCCACGCCGAAGGCGACGGCCACGGCTACGACTGTGCCTCATGCTATCCTTTTTCATCGCCCAGAGATGGGCCAGGACGACATCTTCGTTCGACGTGGGCTCAACGAGATCAACCTGACACAGCATTCGGCTCGGGACTATGCAGCGGCCTGGTCCCCTGATGGACGCTCCATAGCCTTCGTCTCCGATCGCGACGGCAACCCAGACGTCTTCGTCATGGACGCAGACGGCTCCAACCCACGCAACCTGACTCGTGACGCAGGCTTCGACAGCGCCCCGGCCTGGTCGCCGGATGGACGTTGGATAGCCTTCCACTCGACGCGTTCGGGCCCGTATCAGATTTGGCTGCTGAGAAACGATGGCTCAGAGGTGCGCCATCTGGTGCAGAGCGGAGAACACGACTACAGCCCTGAGTGGTCTCCTGATGGCTCTCGCATCGCCTTCTACCGCACAGTGGAGAGCAACAACTACGAGATCATGGTTGCCAACAGCGATGGCACCCAGGTGCAGCGACTGACCTTTGAACCAGGATGGGACTACTTCCCCAAGTGGACACCGTCTGGCGATCAGATCCTGTTCAAGTCACGGCGAGAAGGGGGCGACACGGATCGCTTCTACGTCATTAATCTGGACGGCTTACACCTGGACCGGTTGGATGGCTACATCGGGGTTCTGGACAAGCAGTACTATCCCTGGATCACTAACTTCTCGCAGTAGACGCCACGACTCCACGTCCCAAGCAAAGGAGGAGGTCCGTTGGATCCGTTGATTGGCAGAGAGATCAGCCACTGCACCATCACCGATAAGGTCGGAGAGGGAGGCATGGCTGTTGTGTACAAAGCCCACCAGCCTTCCCTCAACCGCGATGTGGCCATAAAGATCCTCACTGGCCCCCTGGCCCGCGACGAAGAGTTCGTTTTGAGGTTCCGCCGCGAGGCCGTGGCCGCCGGCGCCTTAGGACACCCCAACATCCTCACCATCTACGATGCCGGCACCACACATGACGGGCTGCACTACATCGTCATGGAATACGTCCCCGGAGGCACTCTCAAGGAGTTCATGGAGCGTGGACCACTGCCGGTGGACCGAGCACGACATATCGTAGCGCAGATCGCCGACGCCCTCCAAGCTGCTCACCAACACGGCATCGTCCACCGTGACCTCAAGCCCAGCAACATCCTCTTCACCCGCGATGGGCGCCCCCTCCTCATGGACTTCGGCGTGGCCTTGACCGCCGCTGGCACCCGCCTGACCCGCACCGGCATGGCGGTGGGAACGCCCGAGTACATGTCTCCCGAGCAGGCGCAGGGCCTGGCCGTGGACGGGCGGTCTGACATCTATTCCCTGGGCATCATGATCTACGAGATGCTCACGGGAGAGGTCCCCTTTGTTAGCGACACACCCCTGGCCACGCTCTACCAGCACGTGCACAACGCCATCTCCAAGTCAGCCCTCTTGGACTCCGGCGTGCCAGACTGGCTTTCCACGGTGGTCCAGCAGACATTGTCCAAGCGGCCGGAGGATCGCTATCAGACCGCCCGCGAGATGGCCGCGGCGCTACGTCGGGAGGGGGGCACCCCGGTGTCGGCACCACCGCCCCGCGCCGAGATACCTGCAGCCCCAGTGGCGCCCCCGCCAGCCGTGGCCGCTCCCACCGTGCGCCGACGTGGCAGAGGGCTCCTGTGGACAGTGGGCATCATAGCGGGGATCGCTGTGGTGGCAGGAGTCACCTACGCGCTCTTCTTCCGCACACCTCCTGAGGGGAGGCCGACCAGCGGCACCGCCCAGCGTGTCGTTCTCGTTCAGCCCACAGACACTCCCTCCATGAAGCCAGTGGACACAAGCGCCGGACCAGCGACGTCCGAGGCGCAGGCTAGCCAGGAACAGACGGTGACAGCGATGGCAATAGCGACAGCCGAAGCCATGGCTGCCGCCACAGCCGAAGCCCAAGAAACCGAGATCGCTGAGGCATCCGCCCAGTCCACGCAGGTTGCCCAGTCACAGACGGCCACAGCCGCTGCCGCCGTCATCTCTACTGCGGAAGCGAAGGAGACTGAGATTGCCAAGGCCGTGGCGCAGAGCAGCAAGGTTGCCCAAGATGCGACGGCGACCTCGGTAGCTCTCACCGCTGAGGCGCAGAGGAACCTGGCCGACAGTCTGACGGCCACGGCTCAAGCCACCCTCACTGCGGAAGCCCGTAGTAGCACGCAGACGGCAGAGGCCCCTCCCACTCCGACTGCCACGCCACTTCCGCCTACCTCCACGCCGACGCCAGCTCGCAGAAGAGAGATCAGCGACTTCGAGACGGAGGAGGTCTGGCGCCGTGGAGACGAGCCCTATGGGACCCTTGTCCGCTCGACGGAAGAGGTGCACAGCGGCAGCTACTCAGGCAAGCTCGCCTACAACTTCCCCACCAGCGGCAACGACTACGTGGTCTTCCAGCACGACCAGCCACTGGCTGGTGAGCCGGACGGCCTCAGCGTCTGGGTCCACGGAGATGGTTCGGGGCACTTCCTCAATGCCTGGATCCGAGATGCCCAAGGGCAGTTGTGGCAGACCACCTTTGGACAGATAGCGCATCAGGGCTGGAAGCGTGTAACGGCATCCCTGGTCCCTGGACAGAAGTGGCCGTGGGCGTACATCAGTGGGCCCAACAACGGTCGTGTCGACTATCCGATTGACTTTCAGGCCGTGGTGTTGGACGATGTGCCCGACGGCTTCACCGGAAGTGGCGCCATCTACTTGGATGAGCTTGTCTCGGAGACATTGGGAGTGGGACAGCCTGGCGAGACCCCGGCACCAGCCGCAGCGACCCCACCGCCTGTTGTGGCTCCAGCTCTTAGCGGCACGATCGCCTTCCCTGTGTTCAATCCGCAGCGGGGGAGGTACGACGTGTATGTCGCCTCGACCGACGGCAGCGGGCGGAGGGTGGTGGTGCAAGAAGCCAGACAGCCGGACTTCAGGGATGACGGCCGCCTAGCGGTCAATGGCGACGGCGGAGGGCGAGACAACATCTGGAGCATGAACCGCGACGGGGGAGATGCCAGAGCCATCAGCCGGCATCCCGAAGACGCACACCCAAGTTGGTCAGGGGATGGTGGGCGCATCGCTTTCGACTCGCTGTTGGGTCAGGACAAGAGCGCCCCTCGGATCTACGTGCACGATGATCTATCGGCCAAGCACGAGCCACGCATGGTGATGTTCGCTTCGTACGAGATACGGGGACGCGTCTCGACCTGGCTATCGGATGGCCGGATCGTGTTCAACGGCTGCAACTACTGGGACACGGGAGGCAATTGCGGCCTGTACGCTGTCGGGGATGGTGGAGGGCAGCCCTCACGCCTGACCAGCAGCGCCAACGACACGGCTGCCGATGCCCATGGCAGTCGCATCGCCTTCATGTCCCTGCGTGATGGGAACTGGGAAGTCTACGTCATGAACTGGGATGGCGGTGACCAGCAGAACCTCACCCGCTCACCGGGCAACGATGGCCTGCCGACCTGGTCACCAGACGGACAGTGGATCGCTTTCGTCTCCGATCGCAGCGGACAGTGGGCCGTGTGGGCGATGCGCCCAGACGGGAGCGAGCCACGACAACTCTTCTCCCTGGAAGGTAGTTTCGGCTCCGGCGATTACGACTGGAGCCTGGAAAGGCTAAGCTGGGGGCCTTGAAACCGCCGGTCAGCACGGAGTCGCATCCTTTGAGAACCCAATCAGGGACTCTCGCACACCTTGGTCTGCTGAGTTCCGTAGGCTGGCTACGTGCCTACGGCCCCGAGTCAAGACAGCTCCCAGTGCCCTCGTGACTGTCTTCAGCATCGAATGGCCCGGTTCCCAGTCGCTTTCCGGTTGCATAGGCATCGCAGATCCGCAACGGCCTCTCTTCTGCGCTGCTCATGCACAGCTCCATCGGGCATGATGGCGCCTCTCTTGGCTCCTCAGTAGCCATGCGTATCCACCACCTGCCCCGCCTGCCTCATCGTACAGATACCGCGTGTCCCCGTCGTTGATCCCGAGATCCTCCCGACATGCTCGACAGCAGCCCCACGAGCCCGGCCTGCCAGTCCAGCTGTGCATTCCTTGAATGCATTCCGGTCTGTGGAACATAGCCCCCGATCTTGGGTCGCGGTTCAGCGCCTAGAACTCCAGCAAGATATCAGAGTCGTCCCACAACCTCTCGTAGTAGCGCTCATAGAAGAAGTCATACCAGCCTCGTTCCTCCTCGTCGCCCTTGTGCAACTCGAAGTAGGGGCGTCGTCCCTGACTTAGCTTGTAAGGCCGGAGTTCTACGCGCATCCTGCCCTTCTTGTGTCGGGGGTTGACCATTGTGATCGTGAATGCAGGCAATCCCTTGGCAACTTTGAGATGCAGGTGACCAGTGCGGCCTTCAAGCTTCTCCAGCTTCGAGAGTACCAAGTGACTATGCCGAATCTCGTCTCTGAGAACGTTAGCAAACTCCTTGCCGTCGCCCTCACCGCGCTCATCATGCACTGCGATGCACTTCATGGCTTCATCGTCCAAGTCCGGATCCACAACCAGCAACTTGAAGTCACAGCCATCCTTGAGCCTTTCTTCAAAGAAGTACTGCCGCTCTCTGCACGCGAAACCCAGAGAGAGTGCGCTCACGAAGATCTCCTGCGCTTCTTCACAATACTGACCAAAGTCCTCGAAGGCAGGGTCCGATCTCGGTCGAAGCCATGGTCCTCTGCCTAGAGCATCAATGCTGTCCCCCAACTCTGCACCGAGGGCCTCAATGTCGTCATGCAGCCTCCTGAAGTGAGCAACACGCTCTATGACGGCATCGATGGCCAGGATTCCCAACACCCCCAGTATCACCCGCCCAGGGTCAAGGCCGGGCACCAGCAGCGCCACTGCGGTGGCAACTATGGCCACATAAGTGGGGATGTTCTCAAGTCTCAGAAGTTCTCTTATCGTCCTTCTCAACTTCACCGCATGACCCTCCTGTGTTCAGATGCGAGCCATGGCCATCCATGGTCTGGGATCCATCGCCGGCAGCCGCACCACCGGCCCTGCCAGCCAACGCAGCACTCGCCGCAGAGAATCCAAGCACCTCTCTGAGGGCCACGCTCGCCGTTCCCGCCGCCAACATCCCGAAGACGACGAGCATCGGCCCGAACCAGTAGACTACTCCAGCCCCAAGTGCACATCCAACCAGGGGCCAAGTGAGAATGCGCAGTAATCCTGTCCTTGTTCCGCCCAGGCGCTCAAGTATCGCGACCCCCGCCGCAAAGCCCACTGCTGTGACCACTGGGGCCAGCAACCAGAGAACGGTTTCCACAGCAGGGCTATCCAACCTGGCAGCCCAGAGAAAAGCGGCCATCCACAGGAAGTACAAGACGCCTCCGCCAAGAAGCGAGAAGGCTATTCTGACCAATGATCGCCATAGGCATCTCAGATCCACCGCGGCCTCCCTTCTTCGCTACTCATGCAGGCTCCCATCGGGCATCATGGCACCCTCTTGGCCACTCAGTAGACGTACCTGTCCACCAACCTCCCGACCGCATCGTGCAGGCAGCCGCTGTCGCCGTCGTTGTTCCGGATGCGGCCCACATCCTTGGCAGTTGCCTCACCACTCCCGCCAGCCAACGGAATCTTGACGCCACCAGCGGCAGGGCAAGCACCCCCTGCCGCTGGCCCGTGGCGAGCCGGATCCGTGGGATGTCACGGCTTCACTACCAGCGGGACATAGACCGTCAGAACGGCCGGCGTGGAGGTCGCCGTGGCCGTGGGTGTGGGTGTCCCTGTCGGTGTGTTGGTGGGCGTTGGTGTGGACATCGGCGTATCCGTTCGCGTGGGCGTTATCGTGGGCGTTTGCGTGAGCGGTTGGCGTAGGTGTGACGGTCGGCGTCGGTGCGGGCTGGTACAACTCGACAACCAGACGTGGCTCCCACCAGGCACCCTTCTCTTTCGTACTAAACACCTTGTAGTTCTCAGGCGGTCCCTCTTGACCGTGAATCGCCAAGCCCTGATTTGGCCAAGTCCCCGAATGCCATTCCTTGACCAGTGCGGTGACATCCCACTCGACCCAAGTGTCGTTTTCATGGTATCCCCCGATGGTCTGCGTGTCATATCGCCTTGCACCCGACGCTTCACCCATGTTGCGCCAGGTCGCCGTTTCCTCATCCCAGCTCTGTGTCAGCCGATGGATAGATGCGTCCATGTCTGCACAGGCCGACCATGGGCCGCACAGCCAGTACCAGACCTGCAGGGTGGCTGACTCCACGATGGCCTGCTCAGGGATGTCGCCCAGACTGAATTGCACGAGTGCGCGCATATCACCCGCAACAGAGTTGTATCCGACCACCATGGTATCATCGCCAAAGATAGGCGCCAAAGAGGAGTTGATGAAGGTATCTTGAGTGGCCAGCAATGTGATTGTGCTGGTTCCGTCTGCCTGAACTGCAAAGACGAGATGGCTCAGAAATATGACAGCAGATGCCGTCGCCACCAGCATCCGCTTCGCCGAGGTGCTCATGAACACGGAGTTATTCTCCTTTCACATTGAGGCAGAAGCCACGCGTGGAACCGCCGGGCGGATCGGCAGGTATGGAAGCCTGCCCCACGGAAAGCGGACGCACGATCTCACCGTCTTTCTGGGACGAACAGCCGCTCGAAGGTCTGCAGTTGCTCTTCCAAGTAGGCGATGGCCTGGTCTCGGACGCTTGGCGGCAGTGCCGCGATGCGCCGCCACAGGGCGATCACCTCGGGGGGCAACTCATCCTCTCGCAGACTGGTCTGCGGCCGGGGATCGGCTGTCAGGAGAAGCAGATAGTCGGTGGTCGTGTCCAGCGCCGAAGCGATACGGGCGAGAAGTTCACCTGAGACCCGAGGAACGCTATCCGCTTCTATTTCACTCAAGTGGCTTTGAGCTGTGCGCATACGGCGAGCCAGTTCTTTCTGGCTCATCCCCGAATCCGCACGCAGGGCCTTGATTCTTTTGCCAAGTGTATCTAATAGGGCCATACCTAAATTGTATCACTCCTGGGTATCGTTTACGTTGATTGCTATAGGAATTCTGTACTTACCAAATGCGTGGTCGGTGCGTCATTCCGCCATTTTACTGAACTTTCGGTATTTGTCAAATCTGTTCGGTGAATACCATACACGAATGCCACGAATGAACAAATCCCCCACAAACTGCGCCGAGGCTCAATAGAGAGCCTTCGTGAAATTCGCACATTCGTGGTCTTCGTGATGGCTACTACTCAGTCTATGCTCCCAGCCCCCATCCCGGGGGCGGCTTGTGCGGCAAATAGCTGCTCAAGACGAGATACTCTCGCCAG
>CBDURC010000007.1:0-30808 GCA_965369635.1 uncultured Anaerolineales bacterium
AGAGTATCTCGTTTTGAGCAGCTATTTGCCGCAGAAGCCGCCCCCGGGACGGGGGGCTGGGAGCATAGGCTGAGTAGTAACTCGGCGGCTATGGAAAGCTGCCCTACACTTACATCCGCTTTCCGTACGTAGGGCAGGTTTCCATACCTGCCGCTCCGCCCGCCAGCTTCATGTGTGACCTTTGCCTCTATGCGTTCTTTCCATTGGCCGCCTGGCTTCACGAGGCAAACATTTGACGCGTCGCCGTTTGCAGTGTATACTCAATGTCGTCAAGTTAGGCGTAGTTTAGCCTCTTGTGGGCGTCTAGTGGTCTCCCTGCAACGTGTTGATGGCTCGTAGTCAGGCACGAAACGAAGTGGAGTGCCGTCAAAACGCCACTCCGCTACGCTCCGTGGCTCACTACGAACATCGTCAACGCAATGGCGGGAGACTATGGGGCGTCTTGGGGCGGGAAAAACGGGCACAAGGCCCTATGCTACGCCTCAAACCTAATGACATTGAGTGTATACTGAAAACAGGTGCGGTGGCTTCCGGTGGGTGCTTGTGAGCACGCGCTCGGTCGTGGTAGGAGAACACGGGCATGAACACGGAGGAAGAAGAGAAGCGAGGGGGGGGAAGTCAGGGGACGCCGCTCGAAGAGCTCCATCATGGACTGACCCCGCGACAGCTCCAGCGTTTTGAGGCCTTGTGGATCGTTACCGCTGAGGAGTTGCTCTCCATGAGCGCGATTGCCGAAGACCGCCAGCGGTTGGCGACCTATCTGAGCATGTCGCTGACGGAGTTCGAGGCGCTACTAGCTGAAGTGCGGGTGCGGCTCAAATCCGAAGTTGTGGAAAAGATGGAGAGTCCGGTGACCAAACGGCCGTCGGAGCAGCGCGACGGCAAACCGAATCGGAGAGCGAAGGGAAAAAAGGACAGGGGAATGAAAACGCGGGGTACGGCGCTCGAAGAGCTTCGGCCACAACTGCTGTCGCCGGAGCATCTTAGGAGCTTGCGGAAGTTGGGTGTGACCAGTGCTGAGGAACTGATCTCCATGAGCGCGCTCTCTGGGACTCGCCGCCGGCTGGCGACCTACCTACACATGTCGCAGGTCGAATTCGAAGACGTGCTCGTCGAAGTGCGAGCGCAGCTTGAGCCTGAGGTGGTGGAGGACATGGAACGGCCTGTTCGTGGCGGTCATCGCCGCGGCGTCCTCGACTCCATCCCCGAGGAGAAGCGGCGCGGCCGCTGGCCTGCAGGTTCGTAGTAGCGCACGAAGCGCAGCGGAGTGCGGTTTTGCGCCACTCTGCTCCGCTCCGTGGCCCACTACGAGCCTCTCCATGCTACTCCATGCTACAACGTGGGGTGTGATGTTGTCAGGGTAGTTGCGACCGAAGTTCTCAATCTTCATAAGGAAGGAACTGATGGCTAGAAGAAGGAGGAAACTGATCCGGCGGGCCGTGCCGGTGGAGGAAGTGCCCAATCTCTCCCCTGAGCATGCCGATGCGCTGAGAGCGCACTGGATCGACAGCGCCCAGGAACTGGTCGGCATTGCCGGGTCGGAAGCGGGCCGTCAGGGACTGGCAGCAGCGTTGAGCATAGGCGACGAGCAGTTGGATGAGATCGTGCACGCGGCCATCCAGACAGTGCCGCAGATGCGCTCTGCGCGACTGAAGACGGCGGCGAAAAAGGCGCAGACGACAGCCTATCTGACAGGGAGCATGCTTCCCCCGCCGATGATCATCGCAGAGGCTCACGCTCACAGCCGCTACGTCACCGTCGCCTATCCTATAGATCTGCCATCGTCGGTAGATCACCGGGAGGAACTGCCTCCTATTCGCAACCAGGGGGACCGAGGAACGTGCGTGGCTATCGCCAGCGTCGCTGTGCGGGAGCATTTGGAGACCTCTGCTGGCGCGTCGCCCGCCGACATGGATCTCTCCGAACAGTTTGTGTATTGGTACTGCAAGGAGAAAGACGGCCTGCCGGCGGTCTCTGGTACCTACACTCGCCTGGGCATGGAGTGTTTGCAGGCTATCGGCGCGCCTGAGGAGCAATACTGGCCCTACAACCCACAGCCCATCTCTGGTGATGAGGGCCAAGGACCGCCACCGCAGGAAGCGCTTGACCATGCCAAGACCTTCAAGATCGAGCGCATTATTGATCTCAACTCCAGCCGGGTGCGGGATCTGAAGACCTGCCTGGCGGAGGGCAAGATCATCGCCTTTGCCATCCCCGTGTTCGATAGCTGGTACTTCTCGGCGGCGGTGAAGCGCTACGGCAAGATCACTATGCCGCTGCCTGGCGAAGAGGCCAACGGCGGCCATGCCATGGCCATCGCCGGGTATCAGGATGATGAGGACGCTCCCGGCGGCGGCTACTTCATCCTGCGCAACAGTTGGCAGCCCTGGGGTTATGAGAGCACCTGGGGCGAGAGCTATGGCACCATCCCTTATGCCTACATCGAAGACCACTGCTACGCGGCCTTGGCCGCCGACCGCTTCACCGAGGCCGATGTCTACATCCGCGACACCGAGGACGACGACGGGAAGGTTTCCAGAAAGGGGTCGCATTGGAACAGCCCCGACATCTGGGTGCGCAATGCAGCCGACGGCGGGGTAGTGCACCAGAATCCCATCCCTGACCAGCCGAACTACCTCTACCTGCGGCTGCACAACAGGGGTCAGGCGGTGGCCTACAACGTGAAGGCTCATGTCTACACCTGCGCTCTCTCTCCTTCCATCTGGCCGCGCAATTGGCAACTGTTGCGGACGGCAGATGTGCCCGCGGTGCAACCGGGCACTGTTGTGATCGGGCCACTGAAGTGGCAGCCAGAGGGCACGATGCTGTCCTGCTATCTGGTGCGGCTGGAATCCGACGACGACCCCATCCAGCACGACTGGTCAGTGCACTGGGATAACAACATCGCCCAGAAGAACCTGGCCGTGATGGATCTCGCGCCGGGCGAGGTAGGCTATCTGCGCTTCATAATGCATGGTATTTGGGGCAAGCTCAGCCGCCTCACGCTGGAGATTGACCGCGTGGACCTGCCTGCCAGTGCGGAACTGGAACTGCGTACGGCCACCCGCCGTTTCGCTTCTGACTTCGAAGCGGAGGGCGTGAGCATGGAGCGTGGCACGCAGCGCTCGCTGGCACGCATCACCGCTCCCACGGTGACGCTGAGGGATCTTGAAGTGCGCTCCAGCGAGCGGGGTAAGGTTACGGTCAAGGTCAGCCTGAGGAAGGACGCTGTGGTTGGCGAGCAGTATGAGGTGGTGTTCACGCAGCGCCTGGGCCCACTGGTCGTTGGCCGACTCTCCTGCCTCATCAACGTCAAGGAGTCGTAGTGGCGGATTCGAGGGGTATCATGTCCACGGCCTATTGCTACGATCCTGTGGAGCAAGAGCACACTCTGTATGGCCATCCGGAGAACCGGGAACGGCTGAAGGGGACGATGGAGCTGTTGGAACAGCAGGGGCTGCTGGCTCGCATGACCCTGGTGGAGGCTACTCCTGTCAGCATGGAACGGCTCCATCGGGTGCATTCGCCTCAGTACGTGGACTCGGTGCGCCGTTTGGCCGAGCGAGGCGGAGGCCATCTCGATCCAGATACCTACGTCGCTTCACGCTCGTACGAGGCCGCGTTGATGTCAGCCGGCGGTCTGGTGAACCTTGTTGCCGCCGTGCTACAGGGCGAAGCAGTGTATGGCTTCAACCTGATGCGGCCGCCGGGGCACCATGCCCTCACCGGCCGCGGCATGGGCTTCTGCATCTTCAACAACGTGGCCATCGCCGCCCACTACGCTCTGGCCGAGGGCAGCGTCGAACGCGTGCTCATCGTGGATTTCGACGTGCACCACGGCAATGGCACGCAAGATACCTTCTGGCGCGATCCGTCGGTGCTTTTCTTCTCCACGCATCAGTACCCCTACTATCCCGGCACGGGCGACTGGCGGGAGATCGGCGCTGGTGAGGGAAAGGGGACTATATGCAATGTGCCGCTGCGCCCTGGCGTCGGAAACGAGGGGTACACGCGCATCTTCGACGAACTGCTGTGGCCCTTGGCGGAGCGGTTTAGGCCGCAGTTGATCCTCGTCTCTGCTGGCTACGACGCCCATTGGCAGGATCCGCTGGCGGGGATGCGGCTTTCGCTCAGTGGCTACACCCATCTCGTACAGACCCTGAAGGCCATGGCTGACGAGTTGTGCAGTGGTCGCCTGGTCTTCACTCTGGAGGGGGGCTACCACCTGCAGGCGCTCGCTTACGCGGTACTCAACACTCTGCGCGTGCTGTTGGGCGATCTGACGCCAGAGCAGGGCGAAGTGATGGACCCTCTGGGCCCCTGTCTCTATGGCGAAACACCGGTGGATATCCTGCTGCTGCAGCTCAAGGGGGTGCACCGGTTGGTGTGAGAACCGGAGTGGTGCCAGGTGTCATTGATCGGTGATCGATCGGCGATCGGCTCCCTGATCCCTGAGACCTCATCACTGTTGGCAACTGTTGGCAATGCTGTTGCAATGACAATCCAATACGTTGTCAAACATGACTTGAGGGCTTGTACCTATCAGCCTATCATTATTGACAGAGTACTTTGGGAGGATTAAGAGCGTGGAACGCAGTCTGGTCATCATTAAACCTGACGCTGTGCAACGGGGCCTGATTGGCCCGATCATCACTCGCTTGGAACAGCGGGGGCTGAAGATCGTGGGCATGAAGTTCATACATATTGACGAACCGCTGGCCCGCCGCCACTACGCTGTACACGAAGGGAAGCCCTTTTTCCCTGGGCTGATCCGCTACATCACCTCTGCTCCCGTGACCGTTTTGGTAGTAGAGGGACGCAAGGCCATTGAGATCGTGCGGCGGACGCTTGGTGCAACCAGGCCTGCCGAGGCAGCGCCGGGCACCATTCGCGCCGATTTCAGCCTGGAGGTCGGGCGCAACTTGGTCCACGGCTCCGATGGCCCAGAGACGGCGGCCTTCGAGATAGCTCTGTTCTTCGACGACGACGAGCTTGTCTCCTGGGGACGGGACACGGACCGCTGGATCTTTGAGTAGCCGCGCGATCTGCGAGCGAAACGTCTGCTAACCGTACTACTATGCGCAAAGAACCCCGCGTCAAACAGTGACGCGGGGTTCTCGATACCCAATATCTAATACCCAGTACCCAATACCTATGTAATCACTGAATCTTCACCACCATGGCCGCGTGCTGCCACAGTTCCTCCAGTTGGTAGTACGCTCGTTGGGCAGGGGCGAAGATGTGCACAATGATGTCGGCGTAGTCAATCAGGAGCCAGCCGCCGCCCGCAGTCCCTTCAACGTGCAGCGGGCGTACGCCCTCCTGTTTGATCTCCTCTGTGAGCGTGTTGAGGATGGCCCTCATCTGTCGCTTCGTCGCGGCGGAGCAGATCACGAAGTAGTCAGCGATGATGGACACCTGGCGCAGGTCGAGCAGGACGATGTCCTCAGCCTGCTTCTCCTCTACCAGGTTGATCATCTTGTGCGCCAGTTCTGTTGAATTCAGCCCTCCACCTCCCCAGGAAATCTGAACAGCCACCATCTTGCCGGTGGCCGAGGGTCGCCTTGGCGGATCTCCCAATCTGGTGCTCTCTCAACCGTGTTCCGATGGGTGCGTAGCATACCCCCTCATGGGCGGTCTTGACGGGGACAGGGTCCTATGCTACGGATCATTTCATCCTTGATATATTCTAGCATATCTGGACAACTGGCACAAACAGAGGCTCCATCCTAAGTTGTGGATCACTGGTCGCTGCTCCTGGGATAATGGAACAATGCCAACTGTTCTTCCACCCGCTGCACGATGGGGTCGAGGCCGACGCGTGCCCGCCACCCAGCACGATCCAGGTCTTCCAGGTCTGCCAGGCGGCGCAGGTGGCGCTGCTTGACAATCATCCAGCCGTGGGCTGCCAGACGACGCCGGTACTCGGGGCAGCAGCGCAGCTTGAAGGCCAGCAGCCCGCTGCGTCCGCCGGGCACGACGATGCAGCGGGGCACCTCGGCCAGCGCAGGCGGAGGCGGCTCCAGCCACGGCGACAGCGCTGCCGTGTCGCTCAGGGCGAAGCCGTGCGCCGGCGCGCCCCCCTCGTGCCAGATCACCGCACAGGCTGCCCAGCCTTGCCTGTCACCATTCTCCTGGGCAATCTCTTGGCTGACAGATTGCCATCCCTGCCCCAAACGTTCCCTCTCTGATGGCGCCAACCAGAGGGTGAAGTCCAGCCGGCGTCCCAACTGCAGGAGCAGCCGCACGGTCTGACGGTGTGCCTCCGCTCGCGCTTCGGGCCAATCTTCAGGCCGTAACTGCCAATAGCCGGGGCTTAGCTCCTGGCCGTAGGAAGCGATACATGCCTCCAGCAACGGACATTCCGGAGTTGAGAGGCCGCGGAAGTGGTGGCAAAGCTCGTCGTGCAGGGCTGCCTGCGGCCAGGCGAGCGTGTCTTGCAGCAACTCGACCGTGACCCGCTCCACTCGCTCGCTCAGCGGCGCAGCCGCCGTCGATGGATCAGCCAGCCACCAGCACAAGCGCGGTACCTCCCCCTCCTCAGACTCCCCCGACGGCTGTAATCGCAACAGGCCGTCGGGCACAGGGCCTTCCAGCGGCAGAACGGCCTCCAGTTGGCGCATCAGCCAGGCCAAAGGCTCGAAGGGTGGTCGTCGCGGCGGCACAGCGTGCAGCAGTTCCTCCTTGCTCCAACGCGTGCAGATGGGCAGATACAGCCAGGCAGCGGTAGCGGGTTCCCCTCGCACTTCCAGCGCCGCCTGTGCGGCCTTTGTTCCTTCTTCTAGCAGTTCCGGGGCCAACTCCTCCGCGGGACGCTTGCTCTCCTCCACAGGGGCAGGCAAACGGTGAACTGGTCGGTGTGGACGGCGGAAGAGCAAACGGCAGGCCATTCGCTCGCCAGAGGCCGTGTCTCCCAGGAGTTGGTGGATGCTCTGCTCCAGATCCAGATCAGTGCGGGCGGCAGCCAGCAGCAGCGCGGGCAGCAGTTCTTTCTCCTGGGTGGTGAACGCCAGCAGCAACCGTCCGCCATCGGCGAGCAGACCGTGCAGCAGCCCCAGTACACCCGTCATGGCCTCGGTGTACCACTCCCAGTCCAGGCTGGGGCGGCGGACCAGTGACCGCAACGGCAACGTCGCCTCCCTTCCGAAAAGCCAGCCACTCCACAAGAAGGCCAGTGCATGGGCTGTCGGATCGGGGCGTGGTGGGTCGGCGCAGATGAGGGGGAGACGGGGATGGTCCTTGAGTGCTATGCTCAGTTCTCGGGTCGTGCGCTGCAGGGCCAGCGCCGGCCCGGTGCCCGGCGTGGGCGTGGGTTCCAAGAGCGCTGACAGATCGGGGGCCCAGGTGATAGGTGAGGCTTGAGACTGCTTCCGCAGCTTGCGGTATGTGGCCTCGAACGTTTTCCAGACGTTGCGCTCTACGAGACGGCGTGGGCGATGCAGGGAACGGGGCAGGTCTGCCTGGTCGGGGGTCGTGTGCAGGGAATGACATCGTTGCAGGCAGGCCAGGCAGAGACCCCGTATGATGTCCAGCGACATGTCGTCTCTGGTGAAGAGCGCCTCTGCCTGCAGGATCAGTTCGCCTAGAGCATAGCGGTTGCGTGCCGTATAGATGTTCAGGAGTTTCTGTACCCGCTCCTGAAACTCTCTTGTGTCCTCCGAGGCCGCTAGCCGCTGGTGCAGCCGCCAATAGATCACCTCCTGTGTCCCCACAGATGCCTGGATGTCCAAGTCCTGGGGAGTGATCGGCGCGGCCCCGGCCTCACCGCAATGGGGACAGTCAAAGCCCTTTTCCACTGGCTTCTCTGCTTCCCAGATGATGTAGTCGGCCGGCAATGCCCGCGTGCAGGCAGGACAGTAGACGAGGTAGAGGTCATCCAGATGGCGGGAGAGAGGCTTTCCCGCCCTTGGAGTGTCCGCCAATTGGGAGACAACAGCGTCCAGCACTCGCGGCTCGGGCGGCGAAAGGGTCAAGCGCAGTTGAAGCAGTGGGAGGGGGTTGGAGTTGGTGGCCAGCACGCGCCGACCTGTGGCCTGGCCCACTTGCAGCAGGGCGGCATGCCTGGCGAAGGGATCGAGCAGCAGTGCGCCAGGAGAGGTGAACTCCTTCAGGTAAGGGCGCAGCAGTTCCTCTCGCCAAGGTGGGTGATCAACCAACCAGAGCGGGTCTTCAGGACACCGATCGTCGGAGACAAAGACATCCAACATGACCTACCTGGCCTCAGAACGGCTTGTCCAACCAGTGCCACCTATACTGTTGCGGGAGACCACCCAAACGAGAACTGGTCAAGGAGATGTGATGTCGAGATTCTGAAGCTTGGGATTTTCCGCAGGGCAATCTCTGTGCTATAATGACTTTGGGTCCGATTGCCCTCGACTGGTTGCCTGAGATCAATCTGGGGAGTATCTATCTAAATGCGTGTACTCATCACCGGCGGTGCCGGTTTCATTGGCGCTAACTTGGCCAATCGTCTGGTGGCCGACGGTCATCACGTGCGCGTGCTCGACGACCTCAGTGCGGGAGACCGCCAGCGGCTGGGCTCGCGAGTGCTCTTCACCCGTTGCGATGTGAAGGACCGTCCCAAGCTCTGGACGTTGTTGCAGGGAGTGGAGTGTGTCTTTCATCTCGCCGCGCGCGTCGCTGTGTCCGAATCGGTGCTCTATCCGCGGGAATATAACGACGTCAACGTGGGCGGCACGGTGAGCCTCATGGAAGCCATGCGCGACGTGGGAGTGCAGCGGGTGGTACTGGCATCCTCGGCCACCGTCTACGGCGAGCAGAAGCAGCAGCCCCTGCATGAGGGGATGCGCCCTAATCCGCTGGTTCCCTACGCTGTGAGCAAGATCGCTGCTGAGCACTATCTGTTCACCTTGGGCGCACTGTATGACATTGAGACGGTCGCCCTGCGCATCTTCAACGCTTACGGACGCTGGCAGGCCATTCCCCCTTCCTATCCCCCGGTGATTCCCCAATTCGTCAAGCAGGCCCTGAGCGGTGGGTCGCTGGTCATCCTCGGTGATGGCAGGCAGCGGCGCGATTTTGTGTACATAGACGACGTCGTGGACGCGCTTGTTGCTGCTTCGACTGCCTCGGGTGTGGACCGTCAGATCATCAATGTCGGTTCGGGCCAGGAAGTGAGCATCAATAGCTTGGCCCGCCTGGTGGCGCGGGTTACCCAGCGCAAGGCGAACGTGATCCACAATGACCAGCAGAGTGGCGGCATCCGCCGCATGGCGGCCGACCTGCGGCGCGCAAAAGCGCTGCTTGGCTATGAGCCTCAGGTAGACCTGGAAACCGGCCTGCGACTACTCTTAGAAACCGACCCACAATTCCGCTAGCCAGCGAATCGCGAAACGGGCATTCCCTCTCTCGCTCCCTCCTCCCCTCTCCATATGTCTATCTACCACTGTATGACGACTGGCGTGCCGACCGGCGCCCATCCATACAACCACTTTGCCCACCCCACCGGCAGGTTGACACAGCCGTGGCTCATGGGATGGCCGAAATTGTTGTGCCAGTAGGCGCCGTGAATGAAGTAGTTGCCATAGAAGCTCATTACCCACGGTACGCCGGTCAGATAGTAGCCAGGGCCGGACATGGTCGTAGACGCGACCTTGTACCGGATCCTGTAGCGACCAGTGGGCGTAGGATACCGCGACGTGCCCGTGCTCACCGCAGTGCTGTTGACGGCGGTGTTCCCTGCAAAGGCCGTCAGCCTCTGGGAGCTGAGGTCGACGCGGATCCATTTGCCGCCTGTGGGCGTGGGAACGGACGGACCGGGCGCAGGAGCCGGTGAGCTCCCCGCAGCGGGGATGCGCAGTCGCTGTCCATACCAAATGAAGTTGGCATTGCGCAGGCCGTTGGCCCTGACCAGCGTGGTGATGGTTGTGCCGTAGCGCAGAGCGATCCGCGCCAGCGTCTCCCCCCGCCGCACCACGTGGGTGCGCGTTGTGGTGCTCGGCGGCGGCGAAGTCGGCGTGGATGCGCTCCCTGGCAAGCGCAGCCGCTGTCCCCACCAAACGAAGTTGGGATTCCTCAGTCCATTGGCCTGCATCATAGCGCTGACCGTGGTGCCGTAGCGCCGGGCGATCTGCGATAGCGTCTCGCCGCGTTGGACGATGTGATAGCCCCGGGCCGTGGATGGAGCGGGAGTGCTATGGCTGCTGGGGATGCGCAGCCGCTGCCCCCACCAAACGAAGTTGGCATTCCGCAGCCCGTTGACTTGCATCAGCGTGCCGACCGTGGTGCCGTAGCGCCGGGCGATCTGCGACAGTGTCTCCCCGCGTTGCACGATGTGTGTGGTGGTGCCCTGCGCTGCGATGGGTGTGGGTGGAATGACGAGGCATAAGACGATCACGATCAACGGCAGCCAACGTCTTGCTTTGATGTTCATCCGACGCTCCTTTGCAGTTCCATTGCATCTCCATGCATTCTCAGTGAAACAGGAAGGTTGGGGTTCAGGCTTTCCGGCCCCTAGCGGGCGGCTACATAAGTAGTATACCACGTTTTGACCAGACTGACAACAGTCCATTTCCTGCTTGTGGCTGCACTGGGTGGTCTCCCTGCCCCGTGTTGATGGCTCGTAGTCAGGCACGAAACGAAGTGGAGTGCCGTCAAAACGCCACTCCGCTCCGCTCCGTGGCTTACTCGAACATCGTCAAGGCAATGGCGGGAGACTATGCTGCACTGTGACAGGCGATAATGAAGACGCTACTTGTCGCCCCTGGTTACGTATGCCAGTAGACAATCTCGGCGAGTTGTGCTAATATTGCCCCATGAGCACCGTAGACGGGTCTTTACCCTACAACCTGAGTCGGGCAGCGGAGAAGTTCGATGCTGCCCAGCGGCGGGCGTTCATGCAGCATGTCTTGGCGCTGCTCACCGGCCGCTCGGACGAGCTGCTCTCCTTAGATGAAGTGCGCCGGCTGCTGCGCGCCCGGCAGCAGCGGGACGAAGGCACGCGCATGATCGCCGTGGACCACATCGTAGGCAGCGAGGGGCGCTATCAGGACTTCACCCGCACCTTCCTGCCGCGCGAGGGTGCGGACAGGAGCCGCTGGATGCGGTTGGATCGAGCGGTCAATGTGTTGGAGAACCTGCCGCCCATCGAGGTCTATCAAATCGGCGAAGTCTACTTCGTACGCGATGGGCATCACCGCGTCTCGGTGGCCCGAGCGAATGACTTTCCCGAAATCGAGGCCCGCGTGATCAGGGTGGACACGTTGGTGTCCCTGGAGCCGGACGTGCAGCCGGAGGAGTTAATCCTCAAGGCTGGGGCAACTGAGTTCCTGGAGGTGACGGGGCTGAAGAGCGTGCGGCCAGATGCCGACGTTGAATTGACGGAGCCGGGCCTCTACGGCCAGTTGCGTGAGCACATTGACGTCCATCGCTACTACCTGGGCCTGGAGCAGGAGCGGGAGATCCCCTACGAGGACGCGGTAGCCAGTTGGTACGACAAAGTGTACAGTCCGGTGGTAGAAGAGATTCGCGAGGCAGATGCCATGCGGGAGTTCCCTAAGCGCACGGAGGCTGATCTGTACCTCTGGATCAGCCACCGCCGCGAAGAACTGCGGGAACGGTACGGCCCGGAAGTGGACACCGAGGCGGCGGTCGCCGATTTCGCCGAGAAGCACTCCGAGCGGCCCGTGGGCAAGGTGGTCAGGGGGGTGAAGCGCGCAGTGAAGGCGGCGGTGGGTGCTGCGACTGAACCGCTTGCTCCTGCCTTGTAGTGAGCCGATCAAGACGAAGGGGTATTGATGGAAGAGGCAGGAGAGATAGAGTGAAGCGTCCCATGTTGCGCACCAAGATCGTCTGTACCATTGGCCCGGCCAGCCGGGAGTTGGAGATGCTGGCCAAACTCACGAAGGCTGGCATGGACGTGGCCCGCCTCAACTTCTCCCACGGCGGGCAAGAGGTTCACGGCGAGAACATCCGCCGCATCCGCGCCGTATCGGCCGAGTTGGGCAAGCCCGTGGCTATCCTCACCGACCTGCAAGGCCCCAAGCTGCGGGTGGGCACTATGCCGGAGGAGGGTCTGTTGCTGGAAGCAGGCGAAGAGATCATTCTGACCACGGAGCCTATAGTCGGGCAGCCGGGCCGCGTGCCGGTGCAATACGACGAATTCTCCAAGGCGGTGGCTGAGGGTGGTCGCATTCTCATTGACGACGGGCTTATCGAACTGGAGGTGCTGCACGCGGCGGACGCCGAAGTCGCCTGCCGGGTGATCGTTGGTGGCCTGTTGCAGACCAACAAGGGCATGAACCTGCCGCGGGCCTCGCTGGCCATCCCCGCCATCACTGACAAGGATCGGGACGACCTGCGCTTTATCCTGGAGCAGCAGGTGGACTGGGTAGCCCTCTCCTTCGTGCGCGCTGCTGAGGAAGTACTGGAACTCAAGGGGATGATCTGCGAACTCTCCACCTTTGGCCGCCCGACGCCGGTGATCGCCAAGATCGAGAAACCGGAGGCGGTGGAAAACATAAATGCCATCATCGCTGCCGCCGACGGCATCATGGTGGCCCGCGGCGACCTGGGCATCGAGACCTCGCCCGAGGCGGTGCCCATGGTGCAGAAGATGATCATCGCTAAGTGCAACGCAGCGGGCAAGCCGGTGATCACAGCCACGCAGATGCTGGACAGCATGATCCGCAATCCCCGCCCTACCCGCGCCGAGGCCAGCGATGTGGCCAACGCTATCCTCGACGGCACCGACGCCATCATGCTCTCGGGCGAGACGGCGGTGGGCAAATACCCTCTGCGTGCCCTGCAGACGATGGCGCGCATCGCGCAGGAAGCGGAGCGGAGTCTGGGCAGTTGTAGGGAGAGGGGGCCTTCGCCGCCGCCGCGTGAGGCCAGCATCGCCGAGGCGGTTAGCCATGCCACCTGCGAGACGGCCCGTGATCTGGATGGGGTAGCCATCATCGCTCCCACCGTCTCTGGTCACACCGCCCGCACACTGGCCCGGTTTCGTCCCTGCTGTCCCGTCATAGCCGTGACCCCCAGCCTCACGACGCAGCGCCAGTTGATGCTCTACTGGGGCGTCTATCCCTTGCTCTCTCGTCGCAGCGACAGCACCGATGAGGTCATTGCCGATGCGGTGGAGGCGGCACGACGGCGTGGCTTCGTGACTGAGGGAGACGTGGTGGTGGTGACGGCGGGTGCGGCCGGCAGCGCACCAGGCACCACCGACTTGATGAAAGTGCACGTCGTTTGAGGGGCTGCGAGTTGCGAGTTCGGAGTTCGGTGCTGATCACCGTGCTTCCCTTGTCTACTTGTCTACTCGTTGACTTGTCGCCCTGTCCACTTGTCTCCTCATAGGAGAAGGGAGTGAGAAGCGATGACCGAGATCGCCAGGATTCCGGTGAAAATCGTTGAAAAGTTCATGACGGACGTGTTTCAGGCGCTGGGCACGCCGGAGGATGATGCCAGGATCTCCGCTGACGTGCTCATCACCTCGGACCTGCGGGGCATCGATTCCCATGGCGTGGGGCGACTGAAGTACTACTACGACCGCATCACGGCGGGTGTCCATCTCACCACCACGAACATCACCGTCGTCAAGGAGGCCGAAACCACCGCCTTGATTGATGGTGGCCACGGGGCGGGCCACGTGATCGCCTACCGCGCCATGCGTTTGGCCATGGACAAGGCCAAGCGGTACGGCCTGGGCTGCGTCGTGGTGCGCAATGGCACGCACTTCGGCATCGCCGGATACTATCCTCTGATGGCTGCCAAGGGGGGGATGATAGGTCTGACGGTGACCAATGCCCGCCCGGCCATGGCGCCGACCTTCGGCACGGAGCCGATGCTGGGCACCAATCCCATTGCCTTCGCCGCGCCTTCGGACATGGAGTATCCCTTCTGCTTCGACGCCGCCACGCCCATCACCCAGAGAGGCAAGATCGAGGTGCTGGAGCGGGCCGAGAAGCCCGTGCCGGAGGGGTGGGTCATCAGTGCAGATGGGGAGCCGCTGACCGATCCCACAGCGATCCTGCACGACTTTGGCAAGGCAGCGGCCGCGCTGTTGCCCCTGGGTGGCGCCGGCGAGGAGATGGGGGGGCACAAAGGCTACGGGCTGGCGACGGTGGTTGAGATCCTCTCGGCGTCGCTATCGGGCGGCATGTTCCAGAAAGACTTGCTGGGCTTCGCCGCAGACGGCAGCCGCCGGCCCTACATGCTGGGGCATTTCTTCCTGGCTGTTGATATCGAGCACTTCCTCCCGTTGGAGCTCTCGCGCCGCATCACCGGCCAGATCATGCGCAACTTACAGGCTTCCCGCAAGGCGCCCGGCCAGGAGCGCATCTACGTTGCCGGGGAGAAGGAATATGAGATGGAGAAGGAACGGCGGAAGCTGGGCATCCCCGTCAACCCCAACCTGCGCCAGGAACTGCAGATCATGCGCGACGAGTTGGAAATCAAGGGTTACGAAGCGTACTTCTAAAAAGGTGCAACGCACTTCTGAAAAGAAAACCCCCGCCTCTCAGCGGAGACGAGGGCCTTCGCAAGCGGATGGATGCGGTTGCTATCAGCGCAGGGATTCGGCGATGCGCAGCAATTCCTCCAGCGGCATGTCGCCGATGACTTGAAACACCATCCCGTCAACGAACCATCCCACACCACCCGGATTGTGAACCGGCCCTCCCATGGCATGTTCTGTGATGCCCGGTTCATGCCCTGTCCCTGGCGCGCCGTTCACCCGTATCCTCTTATGCGGGGGCGGCAGTTCCGCCAAGTCCTCCCAGGTGGGCGGGTTCGGCTCTGGCCGCTGATAGATTCTGAGGCCGTTGGAGTAGGCAAAAGCAATCTGCTGGTACTGTCGTTCCATGGTCTCCGGAGAGACGGCGATGAAGGAAAGAGTCGTGCCGGGCGGCAGATAGGTGGGCTGCCGGATCTCAAAAGCTATCCTGCGTCTCGCCTCCTCGAGGGTCGCTCGCTCTCCTCCCGGAAAGAGGTTTGGGTCGTCACTCACAAACGCACCGCCGCCACGGACACGCGTCTGATCGGCGGCGATCAGAGGGAGATGCTGCTGCTGCCCTTGCCCTTGTTGAGCGGCATAAATGCCCCATCCAAGCAAGGCAACCAACCCCATCGCGGCGACGACGGTGGTCAGGATGAACATCTTACTACGATCAGCACCATGCACTTTGTCACTTCGGGATGCAGATTCCTCTTTCATCATTGCGGCACAGATGTCCTCAGCCCCGGCACTGATGATCCAAAACGTCCATTGTTCCATACGCCATACTCACAGCGGCATCTGATAGACGCGATAGGTCTTGTACACCTCCGCGCCGAACATCTTGATGGCACGGTTCATCATGTCGTTGTTCTCCAGGATCCAGGACATCTCCGCGTGCCGGTAGCCCTTGGCGATGGCCGCCTTGGCCGTCTCGTAGTAGAGCAGCGCATCAATGCCCCGCCCGCGGTATTCCTTGATCACGCCCAGGGCGAAGATGCGCAGCCAGTCGATCTGCCGCTTGTACCACAGGAACTTGAGCCAGCCGAGGGGGAAGAGCCGCCCGTTGATGTGGTGTAGCGGAATGCACATGTCGGGCAGCGGCAGGCTGAAACCCACCGGCTCGCCGTCAATCTCGGCTATGAAGACAACGTCGGGATCAATGAACTGTCGCAGCCCTTTGGCGAGGTGATCCATCTCGGCGTCCGTGAATGGCACGAAGCCCCAGTTCAGCTCCCAGGCTGAGTTGTAGATCTTCTTGACCTGTTCCACCAAGTTGTCCCAGTCTTTGAAATCAGCCTTGCGGATCTGGACATTGGTTCGCTGGCGCACCTTCTCCACGATGCGCACCAATTTGGGCGGCAAGTTCTCGGCGTTCGGCCCCAAACCGGCCATGTCCACGTACCAGGCCCATAGATCCATGGCCTTCTGGAAGCCGAAGCGCTCCACCATCTCCGGGTAGTAGGGCGGGTTGTAGGTCATCAGCACCACGGGGCGAGCGTTGAAGCCATCCACCAGCATGCCGTAGGCGTCGTCGTTGCCGGTGAAGTTGGCCGGGCCGCGAATGGCGGTCATGCCCCTCTCCCGCACCCAGTCGCACGCCGTCTGCAGCAGCGGTTCGGCCACGTCGTAGTCATTGACCGTCTCGAAGAAGCCGAAGAAGCCGACCTGCTCGTTGTGGAACTCATTGTGGCGGTGGTTGACGAAGGCGCCGATGCTGCCCAGCGTCTGCTCGCTGCCTGCGGACGGTGGCGCGCCTGGCTGGGGCGTGGCGAACTGCTCAGAGGTGACGAAGCCTTTGGCCACGAAGAAGGCCGCGTCGATGTGCTCGAAGGAGGGGTTCTTGCTGGGGTCGAGGAATTCCAAACGCTCGCCGATCAGCGGTGGCACCCAGTAGCGGTCGCCCTTGTAGATCTTCCAGGGCACCTTGATGAAACGCTTGCGCTCGCTGCGCTTGGTGATGTCAATCTCGTGCACGCTGAGGTTATGAATCATAGCACTCTCCTGGGGGAAGGATTGGGGCGCTACCGCTCGCCCATATGCGATGAGATGACCATAGTATAGCACAGGCAGCAGTGGTCAGCAAACCGGTCTCACGCAGGCCGGACGAACCCCTCTTGACTATTTCGCCTCTGATGACCTATAATCGGCACAGTAAAATGGCGGCAGTTTACCTTTGACCGTGTTGATGTGAGTGTCAGCATGGCAGCGGGATGGTAGCATCAACACGATACAGTGAGGTTTCCGAGAACGCCGAAGCCTAGGAGCATTCAAGATGTCTGAAGTCGCTGCAACTGTCTCTCCCCAATCCATGCTCGCCCTGCTTAAGGCGCGGCGCAGCATCCGTCGTTACCGGACTGATTCCGTGCCAGACGAGATGATCGAGCAACTGCTGGAGGCGGGCCGCTGGGCTCCCTCGGCCAGCAACCGGCAGCCGTGGACCTTCATCGTCATCCGTGATGAGGCGATCCGCCAGCAGGTGGCGGAGAATGCGGCCTACTACTTCATCCGCTGGGCACAGGTGGGCGAGGCGCCGCTGCTGATCGCCCTCTGTGGCGATGCCCGCAGCCGCATCTACCGCCGGTTTCTGCACGAGGACGTGGGGCTGGCGGGTTCGCAAATCATGCTACAGGCCAAAGCGCTGGGGCTGGGCACATGCTGGATCGGCGGGCTCGACCAGGCGGCGCTTGCCGGCATCCTCAAGCTGCCGGAACACATGGAAGTGGTGGGTCTGCTGACAGTGGGGTTCCCGGCCGAGGACCCGCCCGCGCGCTCTCGCAAGCCGCTGAGCGAGATCGTCCACTACGACCTGTACGGCAACTCGGCCTCTGGTGGGGAAGCGAGACCAGGGCAGTTGCCCGGCGGACGGCTGGTGAACCTATTGCGGCGGCTGCGCTTCACCATCCGCCCAGGAACCATCTTCAGAAGGCGCAGTTGAAGGAGACCGTGAGGAAGCTTTCTCGTGCGCGTGCCGAGCAGTCTCGTCAGTGTCGGAGCTGTCTACAAGAGTGTACAGTAGCTACCCTGTCTGCTGCCCAAGGGACTGAAAAGAGGACGCGGATTTCCGCGGATTGGACGGATTCTCATCTGTTTTTCAGAATGTAACTCATGACTCCCCTGAAAAAGGTCATTCAGCCACGGAGACACGGAGTACACAGAGGAAAAATCAAGGTGCAACTCAAACTTGTTCAGTAGCAAACGCAAAAGACATTGATTTCTTGAGAGACACTTAGGAATGCCCGTGCCCTCTGTGCCTCGGTGGCGAGTCTGGCAGTTCTTTCAGTGTAGTCATGGATAGGCAGCGAACGGTTGCAGTAATATGCGATTTCTGGTATTATATTCGCATGAGATTTGGACGCTTGATCGAGATCGTGGGCGATGAGCCGGTCTTCGAGACTAGGCTTCTACTGGCTGACGACTTGCCCGTGGTTTTGGTCAACGACGGCATCGCTAGTCAGCCCGGACTGATCATTCCTGACGCCCTATTCATGAGCATCTTCCCGCATCGCATGACGCGCTTGATCGCTCCTGCCAATAAGGAGCACGGCAAGCTTGTGGCTATGCACACCGGCGGGAAGCTGGATGGAGTGAGGAGACATACCCATGCCAGAAGCGATTCGTCTTGGAGAAACAGCGGGAGCGGAAAGGAGCGCACCAGCGATCGGTGTGTTCGTCGCCGGTGACCCGCGTATTGATGAAGAGAGCCGGCAGCGCTGCCGCAGCATCGTGAAGATGGCCGCCAACATCCTGGCCGAGCGAGTGAAACTGCCGGATGGCTCGCCAGCCAAGGTGGTCTGGTCGCCGGTATTGGTGGACGGCGAGCCGCAGGCGGACATCGTGGCCCGGCAGTTTCTGGACG
Organism: uncultured Anaerolineales bacterium; assembly: GCA_965369635.1. Classification (GTDB taxonomy): domain Bacteria; phylum Chloroflexota; class Anaerolineae; order UBA3071; family UBA3071; genus UBA3071. The sequence goes on from CBDURC010000007.1 coordinate 18,315, forward strand.
AAGGCGTGAGGGTGCTGGTCTGCACGCCGGACACCTGGGCCCTTCCGCAGCCCAGTGTGATCTCGCTGCTGCAGCAATTTCCCAAGGACACCCCCATCAACTTCACCTGCGGGAACAGCGGCCCCAAGCCTGGCGTGGTCTTCGCCCACGCCATCAATGGCGCGCTGGCGCAGTATGGCCGGCTGTCGCACCTGAACGTGGGCACCTGGCCGGATACGGGGATGGACCCGGTGATGACCGAATCCACCGCTGAGGCCATGGTGGACTGGGCCTTCGCCGCCGTGACCACGCAGGCGCTGAAGGGGCGCCGCGTGGTGGTCTTCGGGCACGACTCCATGGGCATGGAGACCGCCCTGGCGCACGTCTTGCCCATCCGACGGCAGTTTGGCCTGGAGATCACCCGGCTGGACATGAAGCTCCTGGCCGACATGGTGATCAAGAAAGCGTACGACGCCAAGGAACTGAAACGCTTCCGCGCCTGGATTGATCAGCATCTGGGGGAGCGACTGGAGCTGCGCGATGAGGCCGATTCGAAGCGCTTCAACCAGAGCCTGGCGCTGTACCTGATCGTGCGCGATCTGCTGAAGGACCTCAACGCCGTGGGTGGCGGGTTCATGAGCCAGTTGGAGTGGGGCTCCGATCCGCGGGGCATCCCGCTGCCGGTGGCCGACGCCATGGAGTCCTTCTTCAACTCCACCTTCGACCACAACGGGCGCAAGGTACCTCTGTCCTTCGCCACCGAGGCGGATGTGCAGGGGTTGCTGACGATGCTCTTCCTCTCCGCTCTGACGGGCGGCAATCCGCCGCTGTTCATGGACTTCCGTAAAGTGTGGGAGAAGTGGGAACTGGACGGACTGGCCGAGAAGATCGGCGTGGAGTTGCCGGAAGACGATCTGTGGGCGCAGAAAGGGTTGGTGGATGGCGATAATTCGGGCAGCGCTTCGCTGGACTGGGCGGCCGGCCCGGGAGCGAGTATCGATGAGATCATGGCCCACGTGGGCATGCCGCTGGCGGACGAGCACTACTTCCCCGGCATGGGCAATTCGGTCACCTTCGTCTCCCCTGGCGGGCTGGATGGCATCGCCGGTCGCTTGACCTACAGCAGCCTGTCCGATATGTTTGGCTTGAGCTGGGACGAAGCGACCACGGCGGAAGTGCCGCAGAAACTGGCAGTGGCGCTTTCCCAGGCGACGACGGCCACCTGGCCACACACCTTTGTGGTGCCGAAGTACGCCACCATGGGCGAGTACAAGCATTTCGCCCCGGCCAACCACTTCCACATGATCCAGGGGCTCAGCCCGGCCCGACTGGAATACTGGATGGACCTGAACAACGTGCTCTCCCAGGCCAACTGGGCGGCCCGGCCCGCCTACATCGAGGGCGTGGACCGGCCGACCCCGCTGCTCTACCTGATGAACGGCGGCGAGACCAACGCCAAGCTGATGCTGGGCAAGAGGATGTAAACAGTCTGCTCCGAGGTGCAGGTCTGCTGGCGAATAGCCTCAGCGATGTTGACTCCCTGCCGGTCTGTGGCTATAATGTTGCGGGTTATGCAGCGAAGCAGTCAACCACGGACTAGGCTGGCGGTCTATGGGACGCCGAGATATGCAGCCACAACTGCACTAAAAAACCGGTAAACCACAGATTGACGAATCTGCAAAGGAGAACACGTTCATGGACAAGGTAAGCATCGGGTTTGTGCCCGGTCATCGCGTGGACTTTGACGAGGAGTGGGCCATAAACATGCGACACCGCACGCTGGACGCGCTATCCAAGGTGGAGGGGCTGGAGGTCGTCGTTCCCGACGAGAATTGGACGCAGAACGGCCTTGTGCGGGACGACAATGACGCCGAGGCGGTGGTTGACCTCTTCACTTCGGCTGGGGTATCGGGAGTCATCATCGGCACCATGACCTTCGGCGACGAGGTCTCGGCTGTGAGCGTGGCCGAGGCGATGGGCGTGCCTATCCTGCTTTTTGGCACCAAGGAAGGAGACTTCGTCGCCGATGGTAACCGTCGCTCCGATTCCTTCTGCGGCACCCTCTCCATCTCCTCGGGCCTCTATCGCCGCAAGATCCCGTTCACCTTCGGCGGCATCTTCTTCCCGGAAGAGGAACCCTTTGTCGCGTCGGTGGACGACTTTGTGCGCACCTGCGCCATTGCCCAGGGCTTTTATGGCGCTCGCATCGGCCTTGTGGGACCTCGGCCGGAGCGGTTCGAGACCTGCGCCATCAACGAGTATCCCATGATCGAGCAGTTCGGCCAGAGGGTCGTGCCCATCTCGCTGGCGGACGTGTTTGCCGCGGCCAACGCACTGGCCGACGACGATCAATCGGTCGCGGCCATCGTGGAGGAGATGTGTGGTTGGGCTGACTGCAGCGGTGTGGACAGGGAGGCACTGCTCAAGGCGGCCAAACTGGAGCAGGTGCTGCTCAACTGGGCCGACGAGAAGAATCTCTTGGGTATGGGAGTGCAGTGCTGGACGGCCATGCAGGAGGTCTACGGTATTTCCGCTTGTGCTACCATGGGCCGCCTGACGGGGCGCGGCATCATGACCTCCTGCGAGGTGGACATCCACGGCGCGCTGACCATGTTGGTGCAGCACCTGGCTTCTCTGGGCACGACCGTGCCGCACTTTGTTGACTGGACGATCCAGCATCAGGAGATGGACGATGTCTTCTTCGCTTGGCACTGCGGTAATGCCCCGCACGGGCTGGTCTGCCCCGGTGGTACCATCCACATGCGTGCGCACAGCATCCTGGACAGGCTGGTCGGGTCGGAAGCCTCCCAGGGCACGGCCGAGTTCCAGCTCAAGCCCGGTGTGGTCACCCTGAACCGGCTGGTGGAGTACGATGGGTTGTTCAAGATGCTCATCACCACGGGGGAGATCATCCCCAGCGACCAGGAACTGCGCGGCTCCTGGAGTTGGGTGCAGGTGCCTGACCTGGATTACCTGTATCGCGTGCTGGTCGAGGAAGGATTCACCCATCACGCCAGCATGATCCATGGCGACTTCACGATGCCCATCGTTGACTTCTGCGAGTTCGCCGGCATCGAGATGGTGATTGTATAGTGCCCGGCGCTTTCAGGATAGGCTCGAAGACATCGAACATGCATACGGAGTGACACTATGCCATACCTCCTTGGTCTCGACATCGGCACCACTGGCACGCGAGCGTTACTGGTGGACGAAGCGGGGCGCGTCGTTGCCAGTGCTGTGTCAGAATATCCCCTCTACACCCCGCAGCCGCAGTGGGCCGAACAGGACCCCGCCGACTGGTGGCAGGCCACCTGCGAAGCGACGCGAGCCGCCCTGGCCCGCGCTGGCGTGAGCGGTGGGGAGGTCGGCGGCGTAGGGCTTTCCGGCCAGATGCACGGTGTGGTATTGCTGGACGAGCAGGACGAGGTGTTGCGCCCGTCCATCATCTGGTGCGACCAGCGCAGCCAACCGCAGTGCGATTGGATCACTGACCGTGTGGGAGCGGAACGGCTCATCGAGCTGACCTGCAACCCCGCACTGACCGGTTTCAGCGCCCCCAAGCTGCTCTGGATACGGGATCACGAGCCACAGACATACGAGCAGGGGCGCAAGTTCCTGCTGCCCAAGGACTACATCCGCTTCAAGCTGACGGGGGAGTATGCCAGCGAGGTCTCCGATGCCTCGGGCACGACCCTCTTCGACGTGCGGCAGCGGCGCTGGTCCGACGAAGTGCTCAGCGCCCTGGACGTGGATCGCGACCTGCTGCCGGAGGTGTACGAGTCACCTGAGGTGAGCGGCAGGGTGAATGCTGCTGCTGCGGAGGCCACGGGGCTGGCTCCCGGCACGCCTGTAGTCGGCGGTGGCGGCGATCAGGCGGCCGGCGCGGTGGGCAGCGGCGTCGTGGAAAGCGGTATCCTCTCTTCGACCATTGGCTCCAGCGGCGTCCTCTTCGCCTTCACCGACGAGCCGGTGCTGGATCCCAAGGGGCGCATGCAGAGCTTCTGCCACGCGGTGCCTGGCAAGTGGCACGTGATGGGAGTGACACAGGGGGCGGGGCTGTCCTTGCGCTGGTTCCGCGACAACTTCGGTGGAGCGGAGATGCTCGTCAGCAACCTCACGGGCGTTGATCCCTACGTCCTGCTCGACCGCGAAGCGGAGCAGGCCCCCGTTGGCTCCGAGGGGTTGCTCTTCCTGCCTTATCTGATGGGCGAGCGAGCACCGCATCTCGACCCCGATGCCAAGGGCGTCTTCTTTGGCCTGACGGCCCGGCACACGCGGCTGCACGTGGTGCGGTCCATCTTCGAGGGCGTGGCCTACAGCCTGCGGGATTCGCTGGAGATCATCCGTGGCGAGATGGGCATCCCTGTGGAGCAGGTGCGGGCCTCGGGCGGCGGCGGACGCAGCGCGCTTTGGCGGCAGATCCAGGCGGACGCCTTCAACACGGAGATGGTGACCATCAACGTGGCTGAGGGGCCGGCCTACGGTGTGGCGCTGCTGGCCGGCGTGGGCACGGGAGTCTGGGACAGTGTGGAGGAGGCCTGCCGAGCGACCATCAAGGTCGTGCAGCACGTCCCGCCCATCGCGGAGAACGTGGTCATTTACGAGCGGTTCTATCGTATCTATCGGGCGCTCTATCCGGCGCTGAAGCCGCAGTACGACGCGGTGACGGCCGCCGTGGCGGCGATGGCGTAGGGGCAACGGAGCAAGGGAGCAAGGGAGCAAGGGAGCAGGGGAGCACCTCTGCACCTCGGCCCCTCCGCACCTCTGCACAAGTGATCGAGGTGACCCATGCTCGAACCGTTGCGTGAGGAAATCTGCCGACTGCATTTGGAGCTGCCCAAGTGGCGACTGGTCACCTGGACCAGCGGCAACCTGAGCGGGCGCGACCCCGAGACGGGCTACGTGGTCATCAAGCCCAGCGGCGTGCGCTACGAGGACCTCGCGCCGGAGCTGATGGTCGTGGTAGACTTGGAGGGGCAGGTGATCGAAGGAGATCTCAAGCCCTCGTCGGACACGGCGTCACACCTCTACATCTACCGCCATCGGCCCGACGTGGGCGGCGTCGTGCACACCCATTCACCGTACGCCACTGCCTTCGCCGCCGTGGGCCAGCCCATCCCCGTTTGTCTGACAGCCATCGCCGACGAGTTTGGCTGCACGATCCCCTGTGGCGGCTTCGCGCCCATCGGGGGAGAGGAGATAGGCCGCGAGGTAGTGCAGGGCATCGGGGATTCGCCGGCCATCCTGCTGAAACAGCACGGCGTGTTCACCATCGGGCCGGACGCCACTGCCGCGGTCAAGGTCGCGGTGATGGTTGAGGACGTGGCCCGCACCGTGTTCCTCGCCAGGCAACTGGGCGAACCGGAGGACATTCCAGAGGAGGCCGTTCGTCGGCTCCGTCACCGTTACACCAAGGAATATGGGCAATAGGCTGCCGAAGCTGCAAAGCCCCCGTACCATTCTGGATGGTGTGGCCCTGGAAAACCTGGTGGCCTACATCCTTTCGTTCCTTTCGTGTCCTGGAGGAAGTGCGCAGCATGGCGGGGATGAATAGGTGGGAGGTAGGAATGATACTGTCGGTGGAGATCCTGATAGGTGACGAGTGACGAAGGACGAATGACGAAGGAATGGCAACGTGAGTCTATTGGGATTGGACATAGGCATCACTGGGTGCAAGGCGGTGGCCTTCAGTCCTGAAGGAGATATGCTCGCTCGGGCGTACCGCGAGTATCGCCTCTACCAACCGCAGCCGGGATGGATGGAGCTTGACCCAGCGGAGGTTTGGGCGTCGGTGACCGACGTCATCCGGCAGGTGACGGCGGGCATCCCCGGTGATCCGGTGCAGGCGCTGAGCATCTCCACGCACGGCGAGTCGGTGGTGCCCGTGGACGCGAAAGGGCGGCCGCTCTGCCGTTTCATCACCGCCATTGACACCCGCGCTGGCGAGCAGGCCCTCTGGTGGGAAGAACAATTGGGCAAGGAGCGCATCTTCCGCATCACCGGCATGCCGCTGCACCCCATGTACACGGTCAACAAGCTCATGTGGCTGCGGCAGCACGAGCCTGACATCTTCGTCGCCGCCCGCCGCTTCCTATGCATGCCGGACTTTCTATTCCACCAACTGGGGCTGCCCCCAACCATGGACTGCACCTTGGCTACGCGCACCATGGCCTTCGACGTGTCGCGACTCGATTGGTCCGAGGAGATTCTGGAGTTGGCCCAGTTGGACGTGGGGCGAATGTCGCGGGTGCTGCCCTCAGGGTCGGTCATTGGCGAGATACCACCACCGGTCGCCGAGGAGCTGGGATTGGCTCCAGGCACAGTGGCGGTGACTGGCGGGCACGATCAGCCTTCTGGGGCGCTGGGCTGTGGCGCCACCGCCGAAGGTATCGCCATGGATTCCACCGGCACCGTGGAATGCGTGGCAGTAGCCTCTCCTCGGTTGGTGCTCGCCGCAGAACTCATGGAGAGCAATCTGCCCATTGCTCCGCACACGGCGCCGGGCATGTACCTGGTGTTGGGCTACTCCTCAACGGGCGGCGCGCTGCTGCGTTGGTACCGCGACAACTTTGCCCGCGCCGAGCGGCAGGAGGCAGAGCAGACTGACCGGGACGTTTACGACCTGATCCTGCAGCAGGCCACGCCGGGGCCGTCGCCGGTGTTGATACTGCCGCACTTCGTGGGCAGCGGCACACCGTGGATGGACGCTAGCTCCAAAGGGGCGATCCTGGGCCTGGGTCTGAGTACCAGCAAGGGGCAGATCATCAAGGCCATCTTGGACAGCGTTAGCTACGAGGTCAAGTTGAGCGTGGATGCCATGGAGGCGGCGGGCATCGCCGTGCGGGAGCTACGCGCCTTCGGCGGCGGGGCGAAGTCCCCGCTCTGGCTACAGACCAAGGCCGACATCTTCGGCAAGCCGGTGCTGGCCATGGATGTCACAGAAGCACCCTGCCTGGGTGTGGCCATCCTGGCCGGCGTGGCGACGGGTGTCTTTTCCTCCGTTGAAGAAGGCGTGGCGCAGATGGTGCGGGTAGAGCGCACCTACGAGCCGGACATGGCCCTGCACGAGCGCTACATGGAGAGAGCCCGCGTCTTCGCTCAGGTCTACCCGACCTTGGCGGAGCTCAATCATCAACTATGAGCTCGAGAGGAGCATCATGAGCAGCAGGAAGTATGCTATCGGCATTGACTTTGGCACGGAATCGGGCCGCTCCGTGCTGGTGGATGTGGCCACGGGCGAGGAGGTGGCGACCGCCGTCCATCCCTACGGCGACGGTGTCATTGACGAGTGGCTGCCGGGCACTGACATTCGACTGCCGCCCGATTTCGCCTTGCAGAACCCTGCCGACTACATTGAGGTTCTCAAGGTGACCATCCCCGCGGTGCTGCAGGAAGCGGGCGTGGACGCCGAGGACGTCATCGGCCTGGGCACCGACTTCACCGCCTGCACGATGATGCCCATTGATGACGAGGGCGTTCCCCTGTGCATGAAGCCGGAATGGCGGGACAGCCCCTACGCCTGGGTTAAGATCTGGAAGCATCACGCTGGTCAGTCCGAGGCCAACGAACTGAACCGTTTCGCCGGCGAGCGGAGCGAGACCTGGCTCTCCCGCTACGGCGGCAAGATTTCCTCGGAGTGGCTCTTCCCCAAGATTTGGGAGACGCTGAACAGGGCCCCGGAGGTGTACGAGGCGAGCAATGGATTCATCGAGGGGGCGGACTGGATCGTGCTGCAACTCACGGGCAACGAACGGCGCAACTCCTGCACGGCGGGCTACAAAGCTATCTGGGAGAAGGAGACGGGGTATCCTTCCGATGACTTCTTCGCTGCGCTCGACCCGCGACTGCGCCATGTGGTGGACGAGAAGCTCTCGCGGGACGTCTACCCCCTGGGCGGTCGAGCGGGCGGCCTGACCAGACAGGCGGCAAGGTGGACGGGACTGCTGCCGGGCACGGCGGTGTCCATTGGCAACGTGGACGCCCACGTCTCGGTGCCCGCCGCCACGGTCACCGAGATCGGGCGCATGGTGATGATCATGGGCACTTCCACCTGCCACATGGTGTTAGGTGAGGAGAAGCGCATCGTGCCGGGCATGTGCGGTGTGGTCGAGGATGGCATCATCCCCGGCCTCTTCGGCTTTGAGGCCGGGCAGTCTTGTGTCGGCGATCACTTCGCCTGGTTCGTGGAGCACTGTGTGCCCGCCACGTATCAGAAGGAGGCCGAAGCCCGCGTGCTGACCCTGCATCAGCTCCTGGAGCAGAAGGCCGCTCAACTGCGGCCGGGCGAGAGTGGCTTGCTGGCCCTGGATTGGTGGAACGGCAACCGCTCGGTGCTAGTAGACGTGGACCTGACAGGAATGCTGTTGGGGGCCACGCTGCTGACCAAGCCTGAGGAGATCTACCGAGCCCTCATCGAGGCCACCGCCTACGGCACGCGCATCATCGTCGAGACCTTCGAAGAGAGCGGAGTGGCGGTAGACGAGATAGTGGCCACGGGCGGCCTGCCGGAGCGCAACAGACTGCTGATGCAGATCTACGCTGATATCACGGGGCGGGAGTTCAAGGTGGCGGCATCGAAGCAGGCGGGCGCTCTGGGATCGGCCATGTTCGGCGCGGTGGCTGCGGGCAAAGCCGCCGGTGGCTACGACACCATCTTCGAGGCGGCGCAGCACATGGCCCACCTCAAGAACGAAGTCTTCCGTCCCATCCCCGAGAATCAGGCGGTGTACGACAAGCTGTACGCTGAATACAGGATCCTGCACGACTACTTCGGCCGCGGCGACAACGACGTGATGAAGCGGCTGAAGCGTGTCAAGGTCGAGGTTCTGGGAGAAATGTAGCGGTAGGGGCTCACATATTCTGTTATGCGAAACCGGTTCACCCTGCGGCTGGTGGCCGCGGCATTGCTGGCGCTGTTGCTCCTCTCTATCCCGAAGTGCCAGCCACCTGCACCCGCGCCGCCTGCGACTGCCACACTATTGCCCGACGAGGGGCAGCCATCAACTGCTGCCCCTGCGACGGTCGTGGTCCTTCTGCCGACTGCTGCGCCAACCCGCACCCCGATTCCAGCGAGCCCTACGCCGTCGCCCACACCGTCGCCACGCCTCGCGCTGGCTCCTGACCTGCCAGCGCCCATCGCTGACATCGCTCGAGCCTGGGCCGCTGAGCGGGGCGTGATCGTCGTAGAGGGAGGCGTCACCGACCTGCGTCTCGATCTGAAGCTCGCACCTCATGCCCATCTGGTCAGCGAGCGTTTCTACGTGCCTGTGCAGTCTTTTCCATCGCTGCGCGAAGGGATCACGCTGGACGAACTGCAGCAGGCGTGGACGGGGGCGGGCGATCTGGTCAGGTTGCTGGTGACCGAGGAGACGTCCGCTGATTTGGCCCAACTCTGGTGGCCGCCGCAGGAGAGCGTGGCGCTCGTGCCAGATGGAGAGCTGATCGCTGCTCTCTGGCGGGACGAGCAGGCCATGGGTATCGTTCCCTTCGAACGTCTGGAGCCACGGCTCAAACCGCTGTGGCTGGATGGGCTCTCGGCGGTGGACAATCGGCTGGAGCAGGGCGACTGGCCGCTGGCGCTGCGCGTCTGGCTGCATGGTGCGGGCGCGCAGGCGGACGATCTGCTGGCGCATCTGCGGGCGAGCATACTGGCAACCAACCGCGATCCCGACAAGCTCACCGTGCTGGTGATGACCGGTGTGACGGCGATGTCTCGTACCACGGCCTGGAAGATGGAAGTCTACGGCGACTACAGCTACCCTGCCCACGTCGTCGGCCCTGAGCTGGCTGCTGCCGATATCACGCACATCAGCAACGAGGTACCGCTCGTCCCTGGCTGCGTGGCCAATCCTGCTCTCAACAGTCTCACACTCTGCTCCAAGCCTGAGTACCTGGCCGCACTGGACGAGGTGGGGGTGGACATCATCGGCCTGACGGGGAACCACCAGAACGACTTTGGTTTCGAGGCCATGCTCGAGTCACTGAAGATCTACGCCGAGCATGGGCTGCCGGTGTACGGCGGCGGCGGCAATGACGAGGACGCGCGCCGGCCGCTGCTCATCACGCACAACGGCAATCGGCTGGCCTTCCTGGGAGCCAACCAGCACGGCCCTATAGGGGCCTGGGCGACTGGTGACGGCCCCGGCTCGGCTCGCTTCGATCTGGAGACTATGCGGGCGGACATCGCCGCCGTCCGGCCGGAGGTGGACCTGGTACTCGTGGAGATTCAGTATACCGAGACCAATGGCCAGGGAGAATACCAGACGGAACCAGTGTGGCAACAAGCGGAAACCTTCGAAGCTCTCAGTGGTGCGGGCGCCGATATTGTCACTGGAGTACAGGCCCACCGCCCGCAGGCGCTTGAGTTCACCCCCGATGGGTTCATCCTCTTCGGTCTCGGCAACTTCTTCTTCGATCAGATGAACTGGTGGGAAACTCGACAGGGACTGATTGCCCGCCATGCCATTTACGATGGCCGCCATGTCAGCACGGAGTTGCTGGTAACCATTCTGGAGGATTGGTCGCAGCCCCGTTGGGCCACCCCCGAGGAAAGGGAGGAGGTCCTGGGCACCGTCTTCGCTGCCAGCGGGTGGTAGTCCCAGCGGGGTTTCAACTTGCTCTCGTTGCATTGCCAATGCCAAGTTCGGCGACAAGGCGCAGCGTGACTGATCGGGACATCGGGAGTACAGTGTTGAGTTGGTTCTGATGGGTGGGAAACCTTCCGCTTCTTCCCCTTTTCCGCTGACAGCCATGGAGTAAGAGTTTTATGACCAGTGCACCTGGAGGCATAATGAGCAATGACATCCCCAAGGCAGTGGTAGCCGGCCACCTTTGCCTGGACATCATCCCCGGGCTGTCGGACCTGGCGCTGGAGAGCGGTGCCGACTTCTTCGTGCCAGGCAAAGTGAGGCTCATTGGCCCTGCCACACTCTCCACCGGCGGGTCGGTCTCCAACACCGGACTGGCCCTGGTCCGGCTGGGGATAGACACGGTGCTAATGGGCAAGGTGGGCGACGACCCCTTTGGCTCGCTGATCCGCTTGCTTCTGGCAGAGTGGGGCGTCACCGAAGGAGTGATCGTCGTCGAAGGGGAGACGAGTTCCTACACCATCGTCCTTGATCCGCCGGGACTGGACAGGATGTTCTTGCATCGGCCAGGGACCAATGATACCTTCTCGGCTGAAGATGTGCAGTACGATCTCGTGGCCGAGCGCGAGCTCTTCCACTTCGGCTATCCGCCGATCATGCGGCTGATGTATGCTGAGCGAGGCCGCCAGCTCGTCGAGATCTTCCGCCGCGTCAAAGCCTTGGGCGTGACCACCTCGCTGGACATGGCCATGCCCGATCCCAACTCCGAGGCAGGGCGAGCGGACTGGGAAGCCATCCTGCAAGGGGTGATGCCCACCGTGGACGTCTTCCTGCCCAGTGCGGAGGAGCTGCTGTACATGCTGGAGCGGGAGCGTTTCGACGACTACCAGGCCCACGGCAACGAGGACATGCTGGCGCTGTTCACTGGAGATGATCTGAGCCGTCTATCGGGCCAACTGCTAGAGATGGGGGGCAAGGTGGTGGGCATCAAGTGCGGCTATCGCGGCGTGTACGTGCGCACGGCGGGAGAGGAACGGCTGGCCGAGATGGGCAAGGTCAAGCCGGCCGATCTGGCCAACTGGGCCCACCGCGAGCTATGGCAGCCCAGCTTCCACGTCGAGCACTACGCTGGTGGGACAGGATCAGGCGATTCGTGTATCGTTGGTTTCCTTTCGGGCTTCTTACGAGGCCATTCGCTGGAGGAGACGGTGCGCTACGGTTGCGCTGCCGGCGGCTTCAACGTTACCGCCCCCGACGCTCTCACTGGTCTGCGTCCCTGGCGGGAGATCGTGGCCAAGGTGCGGTCGGGCTGGGAGAGGAACCCCTTGCAGGTGGAGGGGGACGGCTGGGTCTGCGACGGGGATGGGCTCTGGCACGGGCCGCACGACTGCCGCTGACACGGAGGAAATCGCACTGTACGTTGATCTAGTCACTGGCGAGATGGTGTGAAATGCCGATTTGACAGATGTGCCGAATTGTGGTATAAGAGGCACAATTCGGACACAGGAGCAAGCAGGGTATGATGTTGTTCGGCAAGCGAGACTCCAGGCAAATCAGGTTCAGGTGTTCCAGGCGCTCGCCTTGGGGAGTTTCGTCCTGCTGAGTGTTGTTATGGAGGTAGACTTCACGTAATTGCCTTATTGGCAAGCCGCAACTGCAGTGCAGGCCGACTACCCAGACAGATTGATTTGGGGAGGCGGCCTTTTTTGTTGCTGGAGTTTGGCGAATCTCAGAGTGCCCTGCATGTAGGGCATGATCACCGATGAACCACAGGACGCGTGGTTCGTAATGGCGACTCAACGCCATCAAGTTAAGCGTAGTTTAGCCCCTCGTGGGCGTCTTGTGGCGGAAAAGACGGGCACAAGGCCCTATGCTACACCTTGACCTAATGACATTGAGTGGCGACTTCAGTCGCTTTCGCCCCATTTG
>CBDURC010000008.1:0-30470 GCA_965369635.1 uncultured Anaerolineales bacterium
GCTTCGGGCAGCGTGGCTGTGGAGCCGGGCGGCAAGGTTCTGGAGGCCCGACACATCATCTTGGCCACGGGCGCACGGGCTCGCTCCATCCCTGGGTTGGCGATAGACGGCGAGCGCATCATCACCAGCCGCCACGCCCTGGCGCGGGAGGAATGCCCAGAGTCCATCATCATCGTTGGCGCAGGAGCCATCGGCGTGGAATTTGCCCACCTCTACCACGTCTACGGCGCAAAGGTGACGCTGGTGGAGATGCTGCCCCGCATCCTGCCCTTGGAGGATGAGGAGATCAGCAAGACCCTGACCAGCTTGCTGAAGAGGCGAAAGATCGCCGTGCGCACTGGCACGCGCACCGAAGGGGCGACCATCACCGACGACAGCGTGGCCGTCCGGGTCAAGAGCGCGGACAGCGAACAGGAGGAGACGCTGACCACCGAGGTAGTGTTGGTGGCCATCGGCGTGCAACCCAACAGCGACAACGTGGGCCTGGACACCGCCGGCGTGAAGGTAGATCGGCGTGGCTTCGTACCAGTGGACGGTTTCATGCGCACCAATGTACCTGGCACCTATGCCATCGGCGACTTGACAGGCAAACTGCTGCTGGCGCACGTGGCCAGTGCCCAGGGCATCGTCGCCGCTGAGCACATCGCTGGCCACAGGACTTTGCCCATTGAGGACTATGTCTTCATGCCCCGCTGCACCTACTGCCATCCTCAAGTGGCCAGCCTGGGACTCACGGAAACACAGGCGAACGAGCGAGGGCACGAGATCAAGGTAAGCCAATTCCCCTTCCGGGCCAATGGCAAGGCACTGGGACTGGCCGAACGAGAGGGGTTCGTCAAGATCATCGCCGATACCGTCAGCGGTGAGATCCTGGGCGTGCATATGATCGGCCCCGAGGTGACGGAACTGCTGCCAGAACTGGCATTGGCCCGTACTCTGGAAGCGACATCAGAGGAAATCGCACGCACGGTACACGCCCACCCCACGCTGTCGGAAGCGATCATGGAGGCCGCCCACGGCATCGAAGGGCAACCGATCCACGTCTGAACGCGAAGTCCACGAAGAGCAAACACGAAAGAAACGAAAACGGAACACAAAACGCGAGGGGTAAGGGACACGAAAGAAGCGAAAAGATGAGAGCACTAAGAACCTTTTGGCAAGCCATACGCGATCTGTACGAAGAGCTGATGCTCCTTGCCGGCGTGAGCGTGCTGTGGTGGCTGGCGGTGCTGCTGATCGTCCCCGGCCCACCAGCCACGGCCGGGCTCTGCTATGTGGCCCACCGCATCGCCCACGAACAGCGGGTGGAGTTCAGCTTCTTCTGGCAAGAAACCAAGAGGCAGTTCGGGAAGAGTTGGCAACTGGCCGGTGTCAACTTGCTGAGCTTGACCGTCGTTCTGGTCAACTTCATGTTCTACTTCCGACTTGAGAACGTCCTGCGCTACGCGGGTGTTGCTTGGATCTACGTCTTCCTGCTATGGCTGGTTGCACAGATATACCTGTTCCCCCTGTTGTTTGAGATGGAAGAGCCACGACTGCGGTGGCTCTTGCGCAACGCTCTGCTGCTCCCCCTGAGTCGTCCTGGCTACACTCTGCTGTTGCTGATGCTGCTGCTCGTTGCCACACTGCTCAGCACCGTTCTTCCCCTCCTGCTGATCATAGTCTGGCCTGCGCTTGTCGCCCTTGTGGGCGCTCGGGCCACAGTAACCGTGATCGAGGACGTATCAGAACGCCAAGCGAAGCAGTCGGCCCAGGAATCGTAGCAGGCGAAGCATCGACACCTTTAGCGACGATTGAGTTGCCTTGTGGAGTGCGGAGTCTCCGGCTTGCCCCGTGTGGGACGGGGCTTGCCGCACGGCCGAGACTATGCACTCCTATTAGTATCAAATACCTGATGCAAATTGACAACAACGATGGGCTGTGCTACAATGGCACTGCAAAAAGAAGCCACGCCCCGCTTGAGGCGGGGCACGCCATCGCAGTGACACGGAAAGGGAGAGTACGGTGGAAACCGTTCGGCAGCGCATCTTGGGCATCTTGAAAGAGCGGGGGCAGGCTACGGTAGTTGATCTAGCGGAAGTGCTGAACCGCGCTCCGGTTTCGGTACGGCACCATCTGGACATCTTGCGTAGACGAGGAGTGATACGCATAGAAGGAGTGCAACGGCGCAAAACTCGTGGCCGCCCCAGGCATATCTATGTGTTAACTGAGGCTGCCAGCAGCTTCTTCCCTCACAGCTATGACCAACTGGCTCATGAGCTGCTAACCGAAATGAAGCACAGCCTGCCACCAGAGCAGGTGACAGCATTCTTCCAACGGCTGGCGACGGAGACAGCCGCTGGCCTTTCGACGGATCAGCAGCAACATGTCGAGGAACGGTTGGCAATGGCCGCGCGGTTCCTCTCCGCAAAGGGCTACCTGGCGCGCTGGGAGCGGCAAGATGGAGGCGGCTACCTGCTGCATGTGTTCAACTGCCCTTACGATGGCCTTGCAGCGGAACATGACGAGTTGTGTGAGATGGATCTGCTCCTCGTCAGCAAGCTGCTCAAGCTCACACCGCGCCGGGTGGCGCACGCAGTCGCTGGCGACCATCGCTGTACGTATCTGATCGAGTAGGCTATGTACGAAGCAGAGATGGGTCAGCGGAACATCGGAAGGAGCGGAAAGGATAACCTTCCATTATTCCGCTGTTCCGCTGACAAAAACCACAAAACCAATGGAAGCTGACGATGCGTGACTCCCTGGGCCGCCGCATTCACTACCTTCGCATCTCGCTGACCGATGCCTGCAACCTGCGCTGCGTCTACTGCATGCCCGAGACCATTCGCTTTCGTCCACCGACGGAGCTGTTGCAGGATGACGAGATACTGGCGATCGTGCGTGCGGCAGCCAACCTGGGCATAGACAAAGTGCGGCTGACGGGGGGCGAGCCGACGGTGCGTGCCGGTGTTGTGGATCTGGTGCGCTCCATCGCTGCCGTGCCTGGCCTGCGTGATCTCTCCATGACCACCAACGGACTGCTGCTGCAGGAGATGGCGGAGCCCCTGGCCCGGGCGGGGTTGCGACGAGTCAACATCAGTCTGGACACGCTGGACCGGCAGAAATTCCTCTGCCTCACCAGGCGAGACCGCTTTGACGACGTGTGGGCGGGCATCGAGGCGGCGGAGGCAGCGGGGTTGGGGCCCATCAGGATCAATGTCGTTGTCGTGCGCGGCCACAACGAGGAGGACGTGGCCGATCTGGCCCGCCTGACGCTGGAGCGAAGCTGGGATATCCGCTTCATCGAGATGATGCCCTTCGGCCGGCTGACCGAGTTCGCCCTGGAGGCCGTAGTGCCTTCCGAAGAGACGAAGGGACGCATTGAGGCCGCGGTGGGGCCGCTGTTGCTGGAGTCTGGCGAGGACGGTCGGGACGCTGCCTGCTACTATCGGCTGCCGGGCGCTCGCGGTCGCATAGGTCTCATCAGTTCGGTGACAGCGCCGTTTTGCGAGCGCTGCAATCGTTTGCGGGTCACGGCGGACGGCCGGCTGCGGCCTTGTCTGCTGCAAGACGCAGAGATGGACCTTCTGACGCCGCTACGGAACGGGTGCAGCTTCGAGGAATTGCAGGGATTGATCGCCGAAGGCATACGCAACAAGCCGCCGGGACACGGCCTGACGGAAGCGATACACCCTGAGGTGCGGGTCATGTCGCAGATCGGTGGGTGAAGTTCAAATCGGCAAATCAGCAAGTCGGCAAATCTGCAAGAGTGCAGATACGAAATCATGACGTAAGGAGTGACGGAAAACATGTCAAATCAAACGAAGACGACCGAGACATCTGAGCTGGAAATGACCCTGCGCGAGCGGGTGGAGAAGGCGCTCGAGAAAGTGCGTCCCACGCTGCAGCGGGACGGCGGCGACATCGAACTGCTGGATGTCGTGGATGGCGTGGCGAAGGTGAAGCTGCAAGGTGCCTGCGCTGGCTGTCCCATGTCGCAGATGACACTGACCTGGGGCGTAGAGCAGGCGCTGAAGAAGGAAGTGCCCGAAATCGTGCGCGTGGAGACCGACCAGCCGCTACCTTCCTTCGGCGGCATGCCTCTTGCCAGACCTGCGGCTAAGTAGATCAACAATCTGGATAGGACACGGATCAACGCGGATTTACACGAACGGGTTTGATTTGATCCGTGTCCTTCCGTGTCAATCCGTGTCCCAGATTCTGATCCTGAAGTTCAGACAGAGGCGACGACGATGGTTCAGCGTAGGGACCTGAAGCGCATCGGCAAGCATATCTGGGAGATCCCCAAGGATTTCCGTCCGGATATGCGCGTGCCGGCACGCCTCTTCGCCGATGAAGCTATCCTGACCCAGGCGCTGACCGATCGCTCGCTGATGCAGTTGGTGAACACGGCCACGCTGCCGGGCGTTGTCGCCCCCGTCCTGGCCATGCCCGACATCCACCAGGGATACGGCTTTCCCATTGGCGGCGTGGCGGCCACGCGCTTCCCTCGCGGCGTCGTATCGCCCGGAGGAGTCGGGTATGACATCTGCTGTGGAATCCGGCTGCTGGCCTCCAATTTGCGCCGCGAGGACATCGCTCCGCACCTGAGCACGCTGGCCAGCGCGCTCGACTATCACGTCCCCAGCGGCGTGGGACGCAAGGGGAGCGTGCGGTTCTCCATCCGCCAACTGGAGCGGCTGCTGGAGCAGGGAAGCCGCTGGGCGCTGAAGCAGGGCTACGGGCGTCGGCAAGACCTGGAGCACACTGAGGAACAGGGTTGCCTGTCCGGCGCCGACGCCAGCAAGGTCAGCCAGCGAGCCAAGGAGCGGGGCAAGGATCAGGTGGGCACGCTGGGCGGCGGCAACCACTTTGTGGAGGTAGACGAGGTGGTGGAGGTGTACGACGCTGCCACAGCCGGCGCTTTCGGCCTCTTCCCCGGCCAGATAGTGCTGCAAATCCACTGCGGCTCGCGGGGCTTCGGCCACCAGGTGTGCACCGACTATGTGCGCCGGTTGCAGGGTGCCGTACAGAAGTATGGCATTGAACTGCCGGACCGGCAGCTCGTCTGTGCGCCACTCGATTCGAACGAGGGCCGCGACTACCTGGCGGCCATGGCCTGCGCCGCCAACTACGCCTGGGTCAACCGCCAAGTGCTGACCCATCACGTGCGCCGGGCCTTCGAAGCAACGCTGGCCAGTCACGTGCGCGATTGGGACCTGTGCCAAGTGTACGACGTGGCACACAACATCGCCAAGATAGAGCAGCACGTCGTGGACGGCAAGCGGCGCAAGCTCTGCGTGCATCGCAAGGGGGCCACGCGAGCCTTCGGGCCGGGTCATCCGGAGGTGCCGCAGGATTACCGCTCCGTGGGCCAGCCGGTGCTGGTGCCGGGCAGCATGGGCACGGCCTCATACGTGCTGGTGGGCACCGCGGAAGCGATGGCGCTGACTTTCGGTTCCACCTGCCATGGCGCAGGGCGTACGATGAGCCGCAAGGCAGCCAAGAAGCTGGTGCAAGGCCGCAAGCTGCGCGCCGACCTGGAAGCACAGGGCATCGAAGTGCGGAGTGGCAGTGCATCGGGGCTGGCCGAGGAAGCGCCGCTG
Organism: uncultured Anaerolineales bacterium; assembly: GCA_965369635.1. Classification (GTDB taxonomy): domain Bacteria; phylum Chloroflexota; class Anaerolineae; order UBA3071; family UBA3071; genus UBA3071. The sequence goes on from CBDURC010000008.1 coordinate 5,586, forward strand.
GCCTACAAAGACGTGGACCGCGTGGTGGAAGTGGTGCATGAAGCTGGCATCGCTCGCAAGGTGGCGAGATTAGTGCCGCTGGCAGTTATCAAGGGTTAGGGGATAGGGGGCGACGTTGCGCATCCTGTTCGTCGAGAAGCGAATCGACTACGAGCCACAGGGCATCATGAGCATGGCCTCCGTGCTCCAGCAGGCGGGGCACGAGGTGGCCCTGACGCTGGCCACGCGGGAGGACCCCGTGGCGTTCGCCAGCGAGTACCGCCCGCACATCGTCGGCTACAGTGTGCTCACAGGCTCGCAGCGTTACTACTTCGAGCTCAACCACCGCATCAAGGCCGCGCTGGGCGGCTGCGTCTTCTCCGTCTTCGGCGGTCCGCACCCCACCTTCTTCCCGGAGATGATCGACGAGCCAGGCGTGGACGGCATCTGTATCGGTGAGGGGGAAGGGGCCATCGTAGACCTGGCCAACAGCCTGGCGGAGAACGGTGGTGGCAACGAGCAGGAGATGCGCCCACATCCCAACATCCTCAATTGGTGGTTCAAGCTCGACGGTCACGTCGTGCGCAACCGTGTGCGCCCGCTGATTCACGATCTGTCAGCACTGCCTCTGCCCGACCGCACGCTGATCTACGACAAGCAGCCAGCACTGCGCAGCAGCCCCATCAAGCACTTCATGGCCGGGAGGGGCTGCCCTTTCAACTGCTCCTACTGCTTCAATCACGCCTACTACCAGATTTACGAGGGGGAGCGGCGCGGCCTCCAGCGCGGTGTGGATCACGTCATCGAGGAGGTCAACTGGGTGCGGGAGCGCTACGCGCTGGAGCACGTGGTATTCGTTGATGACATCTTCATCCTCAACAAGCACTGGCTGGAGGAGTTCGCCGAGAAGTGGCCACAGGAGGTAGGACTGTCTTTCTTCTGCAACGTACGGGCCAACCTCGTCCCCCGCAGGCCGGAGATTGTGCAGCTTCTGAAGCGGGCGGGCTGCACTACTGTCAGCATGGGCATCGAGACGGCCAACGACCGCATCCGCAACGAGTTACTGCGGCGACGCATGAGCCGCCAGGAGATGATCGAGACCGGGCGGCTGTTCAAGGAAGCAGGCATTCACCTCACTGCCACCAACATGCTAGGGCTGCCCACGGGCAGCCTGGAAGACGACCTGGAGACCATGCGGTTCAACGCCGAGGTGCAGGTCAGCTACGCTCACGCCTTCCTGTTCCAGCCCTACCCAGGCACCGAGTTGGGCCAATTCACGCTGGAGCAGGGCCACATGACCGGCACATTCGAGGACATCTCGTCCGTTGCCTGGGATCGTTCCATCCTCGTCTTCTCCAGCGAATCGGAGAAGCGACAGATAGAGCATCTGCAGCGCCTATTCGCCCTGGGTGTGGAGTGGCCGCGGCTGGAACCGCTCATCCGCCGGCTGATCAAGCTACCCCGCAATCGGCTGGTGGACGGGATCTTCTGGTGGATGCACAAGCTATTCAAGGGCTACGCCATCTACCGCCGCGTGCATCCCATCAAGACGAGCCCGCTTGATCTACTGCGGAACGCCACCCATTTTCTGCGTCTTGAAGCGTAGCGGTTTCAGGTTCCAAGGTTCCAGGTTTCAGGTTCAACCCGAAACTCGAAACCCGAAACGTGAAACCTTCATACTCGGGAGATCTCAGTTGCGAGTCTTGTTGATCAACCCCGGATTTAGATTACCGATTGACACCCGCACCACCCCGCACCTGGGGCTGGCCTATCTTGGCGCAGTCTCCGAGCAACGCGGCGACGAGGTGCGCATCTACGACGGTGACGTGGAGGAGCAAGTGGTCGAGGAGATCGTGCAGGAGTTCCAGCCGCACATCGTGGGCATCACCGCCAATACGCCGCAGGTGATGGCCGCCTGGCGCACAGCCGCGGCCATCAAGGCTCTGGTCGATGTGCCCGTGGTGCTGGGCGGCCCCCACGTCAGCATCGTGAGCCAGGATCTGGATTTCGAATCGGTGGGCCGGCCAGCAATAGACATCGTTGTGCGAGGCGAGGGGGAGACCATCTGGATCGAGCTGTGCCACCGCCTGGAGGACTTCCTGCGGAATCAGCCGGAGTTCAGCAGCGCGGCGCTGATGCATCCGTCGGCGAAGGTGTGGGAGGGGCTGCCGGGCATCACCTATCAGACCAGCGACGGCGAATTGCTCCGCCACCCGGATCAGCCGCCCATCGCCGATCTGGACGCGCTGCCCTGGCCCGCTTACCACCTCTTCAAGATGGAGCGTTACACAAACCTGCAGCCGACGGTGGACCGCGTCGAGGGGGCGCGCAGCTTCAGCATCATGACCTCCCGCGGCTGCCCCTACCGTTGCAGCTTCTGCTCGCAGTCCATCATGCCCGTGCGTTGGCGGGCCCGCTCGCCGGAGAACGTGCTGGCCGAGTGGCAACACCTTGTGGAAGACCTGGGCGCAGAGGAAATCGGCGTGCTGGACGACAGCGCCAACATCCAGCAACAACGGCTGCACGCACTCTGCGATCTGCTCATCAAGCACAAACTGAACCACGTGCCCTGGATCTTCGTCAACGGCATCCGCGCCAACTTGGCCGACCGCGAGCTTCTGGCGCACATGAAGGCGGCGGGGCTCAAGCGCACCGCCTTCGGCGTGGAATCGGGCGACCAGGCCATTCTGAACAGCATCAACAAGCGCACTGACCTGGACACCATCCGCCAGGCCTTCCGCAACGCCAAAGAGGTGGGGGTGGAGACCATCGGCTTCTTCATCATCGGCCTGCCGGGCGAGACCGAGGAGACGATGGAGCGCACCATCCGCTTTGCCATCGAGATGGACCCGCTGGTGGCCAACTTCAGCATGATGACGCCGTTCCCGGGCACCAAGGTGTACGAGCAGGTGAAGCGCGAGGGACGCTTACTGATGGAGACCTGGGAGGATTACGTCTTCTTCGAGGGGCGGGCTCGCTATGAGATGGGCGATATGACGGTGGAACTGGTGGAGCGCAAGTGGCGGGAGGCCTATCGCCGCTTCTACCTGCGTCCCAGCCGCATTTGGCGCACGCTGCTGCGCAGAGAGACCTGGCTGCAATTGCCGCGCACACTGCGCATGGCCTGGCGGACTATTATGCCGGGCGACGGGCAGTAGGGCAAGGGATGGGGGGACAAGGAGAAAACTTCCGTTGCTCCTTGTCTCCCCCTCACCTTGTCTCTCCCTCTCCCATTACCTGCGGCTGGCACAGATCTTCGATGCCCTGAGCTACTACGATGACCATCGGGATGAGATCGAACACTACATCGCCCTGAACCAGGTGCCGGTCAATGACTGAGTGTGCAAAGCCAGCTGTACACTCTCCAGGGCTGGATCCGCGGCTTGGCGTACTGAGCTTCGGGGTGCAGGGGAGATAGTAATGACTGAAAAGTGGGAACTGTGTATCGTATGGGATTGGGACTCGCCTACATTTTACACTCCTGATGGATACGTGCCCAAGCAGCTAGATTTCATCTGGGCAGGTGGTGGCAGTGAAAAGTGGCGGAAGCTGAGCCGCAATGAGAGGGCAGCCGTGCAGAGAGAACTGAAAGAACGGCCTACGATTTCCAGGCTACTCGCCGAGGGATGGGAGCCCCTGGGATTGGACGGCCGTGGACTGACAAGGTTCGTGTTTCGCCGCAGATACCGCGAGGATGCCCCCTAGGCGATTCCACGCAACTCATATTTCGTTGGGGCGTAGATCACCCACGGGAATAAGACCAAATCGACTTGGTGCAATCTCATGAGAATCTCCCTCATCGGTCTCAAATGGAACCAAATGGCGGATAAGCACCCGCCGCCGGGTCTCCGAATTGCCCAAAATGACCGAATTTGGCCATAATTGGGTCAGTGCATTGACTCGACTATATGGATTCAGGTTATCTCTGAAGCAATCAGACCTTGCTGTACACACTGGTATGACCTCGTGACGATCTCTCTCATTGGCTCCGAATGAGACAGCTACATTGAAAGCGAGAAGGCAAGAGGCAGTGCTCTACCTGTTCCTTGATGAATCGAGTGGCATCGGCAGTCAAAGTAGGGATGAAGATGAATACTTCGTCGTGGTCATTGTGGCTACCAGAGTTCCCAGGCGCTTGGAAAAGTGCCTGACTCGGGTCAAGAAAGCCAAGTTGCCCCGCAAGCTCAGGCTGTTGGCCGAGATCAAAGCAAGTAATGCTCCCGATTCCTTCCGCCGAAGCCTTTACCGGGAGTTGGCAGAAGAGGATTTCGACATCTACGTAGCCGTGCTGAACGCAGCCGACATCCCATCAGAGCTAAGAGGACGTGAAGGGCACTGGTACCGTCAGGTTATTGGGCAACTCCTGACCCATTGCCCGTTGGATGATGAGCCGGCAGTGCACATGTTTTTGGATCGGCGGAAACTTAAGGGGCTCACCAGAGAAGAATTTGATCGTACCTTGCTCGCCCAACTGACGCAGCGCTTTGGTAGCGGCGTGCGGTTCATCATCCAGCATGTGGACTCGACGACAAGCAAGGCGATACAGGTAGCCGATTACGTCTGCTGGGCAGTGTTCCGACGGTATCAGCGGGGGGACTCATCCTGGTACAGGCCGCTCAGGTCAAAGGTCAAACTGACTCTGAGGTTGTTCAAGGGGCGAAAATCAAGAAAGAAGAAGCGGACCCTATGAGGTGTGGCTCCGCGACTCAAGCGCCACTCTCGGGCGGAACACCGCGGCACCTCATAGGAATTACCCTTACTTCTTCTTTCTGTCCATATTCTAGCACACAAGCGCGATTCTGTCAATTCGGCAATGCCATGAAAATCTCTCTCATCAGCCCGAAATGGAACCAGATGGTCAATAACTACCCCCCGCTGGGGTTGGCCTATCTGGCTGCCGTGGCCGAGCAGGAGGGGCACGAGGTGCGCATCCACGATTTCGGCCTGCGGCCCGCAAAGCCGCTGGAAGACGAGATCGCCGAGGTGCTCGACTTCCGGCCCGACCTGGTCGGCTTCACCTCCATGACCACGTCACAGCACTCGGTGGAGCAGACGGCCGGGCCGCTCAAGGCGGAGTTGGGCGTGCCACTGGTCATCGGCGGGCCGCACGCCACTGTGCTGCCGCAGCGCACGCTGAGCGATCCTAGCTTCGACTTCCTGGTCTACGCTGAGGGGGAAGAGACCTGGCGGGAGCTGCTGCGGGCGCTGGCCGGCGGCGACGAGCGCTACGACCGCATCGCCGGGCTGTGGTGGAAGCAGGACGGCCGCATCGTGCGCAACGCGGAGCGTCCGCTTCTGCCTGACCTGGACGCGCTGCCCTTTCCGGCGCGGCACTTGATGGAAATCGACCAGTACCCACTCTACGCGCCCAACGGCGAGCGGATGCTGACCCTGCTGTCCAGCCGCGGCTGTCCATACGACTGCTCGTTCTGCTTCAAGGGCATCGTGGGGCGCACCCACCGGCAGCGCAGCCCGGCCAACATCGTGGCCGAGCTGAAGCAACTCATCGACCACTACGGCGTGCACCACTTCTACTTCATTGACGACCTCTTCACCATCAACGTGCGGCAGCTGGACGCGCTCATGGACGGTTTCCTGAAAGAGGATCTGGACATACGCTGGCAGTGCCTGGCCCGCGTAGATCGGGTGGAGCCCGCCATCCTGGAAAAGATGCACCGCGCCGGTTGCCGGGAAATCCACTATGGGGTAGAATCGGGGAACCTGGAGATCCTGGCGGCAACGGCCAAGCACATCAAGCTGGATCAGGTAGAACAGGCGGTGGCCTGGACAGAGGCCGTGGGCATCGCGGCCAAAGGGTATTTCATGCTCGGCCTGCCGGGCGACAACGAGGAGACGATGCGGCAGACCATCGAGTTCGCCGCCAGCCTGCCGCTGACGGAGGCCATGTTCTCCATCGCCACGCCGTTCCCCGGCACCCGGTTGTGGGATGAACTGGCGCGCCAGCGGCCCGGCACCGAGTACAACGCCGACTTCACGCAGGCCTACTACTACAACAGCTACGCGGCGGAGATCGCTCCCTTCCTGAACGTGTCGCAGGTCAGCGACGAACGGCTCAGCCAGCTTGTGCTGGAGGCCCGCCAGCGCTTCTTGGAAGCTAAGGCTCAGATGGTGTACTCCAGGGCGTTCGGCCAGCGACTAGGAACGGTGCTGTGGCGTATCTCTCGCTGGAAGCCGCTGCGACTGGCGCGCCGAGCGCTGACCAGGCTGGGGCTGTTCCACCGCTTCCGCCGTTTGAAAACCACAGGAGATGCTGCAATATGGGGCTAGACCCCCGCACAATGACCTGGCAACAGAAGGCGCAACTTAAGCTGCGCTACTACCGGCGCAAGGCACTAGGGCCGCTCAAGTGGTTGGCCTACGAGACGGGACAGATCCGCCGCGTACCCTATCCCGACCGTATGTACATCGAATCCACCAACGTCTGCAACCTCCGCTGCATCATGTGCCCACAGGGGCGGGGCCAGCTCCAGCGGCCCAGGGGGTATATGGACTTCGGCCTGTTCACCCGCATCGCGGACGAGATGGCCCCGCACGTGGAGACCACCACGCTGCACATCTGGGGCGAGCCTCTGCTCCACCCTCGGATCGTGGACATGATCCGCTATTGCGCTGAGCAAGGGCTGCGCTGCTCTATCAGCACCAACGCTACGCTGCTGGACGAAGACACAGCGCGGCGCGTTTTGGAGGCGGGACTGGACGTCATCTTCCTCTGCCTCGATGGTCTGCGGCCGGAGACCTACGAGGCCATCCGCCGCAACGCCGATTTCGAGCGTACCACGGCCAACATCCGCCGTTTCTTGGAGATGAAGCAGGAGGGTGGTTACCGCACCTTGGTCAACCTGCAGGTCATCGAGATGAAGCAGACGCTGCCGGAGTGGGATGAGTTCCGGCGCAGTTGGTCGCTGCCTGGCGTGGACCGCATCCAACTGAAGGCCCTCGACACCTGGGGCGGACAGATCGAGGAGATCGGCGAGTTGCGGAGCGGTGAAGTGAAGCTACCGGCCGAGCGCTGGCCCTGCCCCAATCTCTGGTACCACGCGCACATCTACTGGGACGGTTCGATTACGATGTGCGACCGGGATTTCAACCTCGACCGTCCGCTGGGCCACGTACGGGATGGCGTGATGAAGGGGTGGAACGGGCCGGAGATGCAGAGGCTGCGCCGTTTGCACGTTAGCGGCGAACTGGACACCGTGCACCCCTGCGCCAATTGCACCGAGTGGGCCTGGTGGAAACCATCCCTGTTCGCTTCGCATGGTAATGCGCCGGCGCGGGAAGTCAACGAGTGAATGAGTAACGAGGGGACGAGTATCGGGATATGAAGACCACGCTCATCTACCCCGGCATTGCCGGCCGGGGGTTCGATTGCCTCAGCCAAGGGATGGACGCGGGCTGGATCAGCCACGGGCTGGCCTACCTCAGCGCGGCGGCCAAGGCGCAGGGCTTCGACGTGGATCTGATCGACCTGCGAGCGCTGAAGAGCTGGGATCACTTCCGGGAGGAGTTCAGGCAGCGCGCCCCGGACGTGGTGGGGCTGACGATGATGAGTGTGGACTACAACCCGGTCCGGCAGGCTCTGGAGATCATCGAGGAGGTGAAGCCGGAGACGATCACCGTCGTCGGCGGGCCGCACGTGACACTGGCGCTGGAGGACAGCTTGCGGCTACCGCACGCAGACTACCTGGTCACTCGCGAGGGGGAGATCACCTTCCCCAGACTGCTGCAGGCTATCGCCGAAGACAGCCCACCGCAAGAGAAGGTGCTCTGGGGCGAGCAGCCCGACCTGGACATCATCCCCTTCCCTGACCGAAGCCTCTTCCTCAACGAGTGGCGGAAGTTCGGCTACACTCTCGATTCGCCTGAAGTTCCCTTCGCCAAAGAGCTGCCGCCCCCCTTCCTGACCATCATCGCCGGACGGGGCTGCATCTACAACTGCTCCTTCTGCAAGCCGGGCGAGGACATGATCTTCGGCAAGGGAGTGCGCCGCGCCAGCCCCCGCACCGTGATCCGCGAGTTGAATGAGTTGCGGGACAGGTATCACTTCGCCTCCTTTATGTTCCACGACGATTGCCTGACCGAAGATCGCGCCTGGGTGACGGAGTTCTGTCGCCTGTACAAGGCTGAAGGGTTCACGCAGCCTTTCTTCTGCCAGAGCCGGGCGGACATCATCGCCCGCCATCGCGACATGGTGGCGACCATGGCCGACGCCGGGCTCAAGGGCTACTTCATTGGCTTCGAGAGCGGCAACCAACGGGTGCTCAACTTCCTGCGCAAGGGCACGAAGGTGGAGCACAGCTTCCGGGCGGCCGAGATCTGCCGACAGCATGGGCTGGTGATCTGGGCCAACTACATGCTGGGCATCCCCACGGAGACCAAGGAAGAAGTCATGGACACGGTGAACATGATCCGCGAGATTGACCCTGACTACTTCAGCCCGGCTTTCTTCACGCCACATCCCGGCACCGACCTCTTCGACTATGTCATGGAACACGACCTGAACCTGATCACCGACTACGACAGCTACCGCCGCAATCCCACCGAGCCCAAGATCAAGGGGCAGGACTACGAGTTCCTGAAGTGGGCGCTGGAGTATTCGCAGAAGCGCAAGGCGGGGAATCAGTTCAAGCGCAAGGCGCGGGCCTTTGCAGGGAAGTACGGCAATCCGGCCAACTACGTGCGCAAGGGGAAGAGGATATTGGGTATTGGGGATTAGAGGTTGGAGGCTGGCAACCAAGGCCATTCATGTTTGACGCGTGTGCCCAGTTGTGTTAGAATGCCTGTGGTACAGTTCGGTCTATACCAGCTAGGGCAACATCGCTTGCGCCCAGGCACAGAAGGCATGGGGGTTCACCATGACCTACCATCATAATCTCCGTTCACGACGCTTGGCTGAGTTGACGGCAATGGGTTCCCAGCGCATCCGTGCAGAATTGGAGCTGATTCGCGAGGTGGGATGGAAGAGCGAAACAATCGTTCAACGCAAGATCAGGCTACATCAGCGGGAGTGGGGACGCGATGACATGACCGTTGAGGAGTTCGAGCAGATCGCCAGGCATGTGAAGAACGATCCTCGGAGGCAGGTTTTCACCTATATCCACGACGCATTCCCCCATCATCGCGGCTATTGCTTCGTGAGCCGTGAGGGCGAGGTGGTGCATTGCCGGATTGATCAGAAGATCAACGCAAGCTGCTTCAAACCGAAAGACCTGGATCAGTACATGTCGAGTCGTGGGCATTGGGTTGAATTGGATCAGGAGGGTAACATCAAATGAGCACTCAGAGTGATGTTCTTCGAGACATTCAAATCTATGCTGATAACCTGCAGGGGCTGGCGTGGGCACCAGACGAGGGTGGGCTAGATGCCGACGAGATCCTCAGCATGTTCACTTACCGAGATGCCATTCAGGATACGATAGAACAGGAGCGGCTATCACCGGCGGATGTCTTTCGTGTCACATGGCTGGATGATATCTTGCGCCGCTATGCCTCAGCCATCGTTCGCCAGGTTGACCTGGCATCTATCCGTCGTCGCAGCAATCCCTCTATCATTCGTTGGTGGTGGTTTCTGGATGAAATGCCGCGGGAGCCGTTTCGGCTGGCCGTTGCCGAGCTTGCGACGGCTGCTCATTGACTGAGCACACTTGCAGGCGACTGAGGTGAGCGATGCTTGATCTGGGGATTGTCATCGTCAGCTACAATACCTGTGACCTGCTGCGGGAGTGTCTGAACTCCGTCTACGCCAGCGAGGGCGACTTCAGCCACAGCGTTTGCGTGGTGGACAACTACTCTACCGACGATAGCGCCAGCATGGTGCAGTCAGAGTTCCCCCAGGTTCACCTCATCGAAAGCCGCATCAACGGCGGCTACGCCTATGCCAACAATCTCGGTCTCCGCCACTTCGGCTTCGCACGCCCAATTCCCAATCCCCAATCCCCAATATCCAATACCCAATACCCTGCCGCGCGCTATGCACTGCTCCTGAACCCCGATACCGCCTTGCCTGCGAATGCGTTGGCCGATATGCTCGCCTTCATGGACAACCACCCCAAAGCCGGTATCGCTGGGCCCAAGCTGGTTCGTCAGGACGGCAGCCTTGATCTGGCCTGCCGCCGTTCCTTCCCCACACCGGAAGTCTCGCTCTACCGCATGACGGGCCTGAGCAAGCTCTTTCCCAACAGTCCGCGGTTTGGTCGCTATAATCTCACCTGCCTCGATCCAGACCAACTCGCCGAAGTGGATTCCGTCGTTGGGGCCTTCATGATAGTGCGGCGTGAGGCGATCAAGCAGGCAGGGCTGCTGGACGAAACCTTCTTCATGTACGGCGAAGACCTGGACTGGGCTTACCGCATCAAGCAACATGGCTGGCGGGTGTGGTACAATCCGGCCGTCACGGTTCTGCACATCAAGGAGGCAGCCAGCAAGCACAGCGACAGAGCGCGCTACGAGTTCTACCGGGCGATGGTTACCTTCTATCACAAGCACTACGCGGCCCAGACATCCCTGTGGATGCACTGGCTGATTCTGGCCGGCATAGCCGTGCGCTGCCGCCTGGACATATGGGGCCGGGCGCTGCGCACACGCCTTCGCCGGCGGCGTGTGCAGGAGACAGTCTCATGCTGAAGCGGCGGATGGACGTCCTGTTCGGCATCACGCTGCTCATCAGCGACTTGTTGATGAGCGGGCTGGCCTTTGGCCTGGCTTACCGGTTGCGTCTGCTGACCCCCCATGATGGCGTTTTGGAGTTCTACAACTACGTGGGCATGATGATCGTGCACACGCTGTCCATTGTGACGGTATTCTTCCTCAGGAGATCATACCACTCAAGGCATCCCTTCTCGCAACTGGACGAGTTCTACAACGTCGTCGGCAGCGTCCTGCTGGGCGCCGTCACCGCCATTGCGCTCATTTCCTTCCTCTTCAAGGATCGTGTGGACTACCCCCGTTTGATGATAGTCTATGCTCTGATCCTGACCATCATTCTGGTGACTTTGGGGAGGCTGATACACACATCCTTGCGTTGGATGCTGCTGGCGCAAGGTCTGGGCAGGAGGAAGGTGCTCCTCGTCGGCGGCGGCGATGTGGGGCGGCTGATCCTGCAAAAGATTCGCCAGTCTCCCCGCCTCGGCTACGAGGTGGCCGGCTTCGTCAATGGGGAAGTCGGCAGCGTGGTAATGGGAGCGCCGGTGCTCGGCCAGACAGAAGACCTGCCCACTCTCATTGAGAATCACGACATCGAGGAAGTGATCATCGGCCTGCCGGAAGCGAGCCATGAGGAGATCCTCAACATCGTGTCTCTCTGCGAACGGGAGAGAGTAGGTATCAGGGTTTTCCCCGACTTGTTCCAGATCATGGCCTCGGAAGTGAGCATCGGCGATCTCGGAGGGTTGCCTTTGCTGACCATGCGGGACGTAGCGCTGCGCGGCTGGCGGCTGACGCTGAAGCGCATCTTGGACGTCGTCATCGGTGGAGCGGCTCTGACCCTCCTCTCCCCCCTGATGATGCTCACGGCCCTGCTGATCAAGCTCGATTCCAGGGGGCCGGTCTTCTTCGTCCAGGACCGCACAGGGCTGGACGGCCATCCCTTCCCGATGCTCAAATTCCGCTCCATGCGCCAGGATGCGGAAGCCAGCGCCACCTGGACGACGGAAAACGATCCCCGCCGCACCCGTATGGGAGCGATTATCCGCAAGCTGTCGGTAGATGAGCTACCTCAGTTCATCAACGTCCTGCTGGGCGACATGAGCCTGGTTGGACCCCGCCCGGAACAGCCGACGTACGTGGAGCAGTTCCGTCGCAGCATCCCCCGCTATATGGACCGTCATCGCGAAAAGGCGGGCCTGACCGGCTGGGCCCAGGTCAATGGGCTGCGGGGCGATACCTCCATCGCCGAGCGCACTAAGTACGATCTCTGGTACATTGAGAACTGGTCGCTCTGGCTCGACGTCAAGATCCTCATTCGTACCCTCTTCCAGGGCCTCACAGGCCGTGGCGCGTACTAGCTGATTCCCCCACAACCAGCGCTATCTCCTCCACTCATCGCGCAGGCGAGCCTCCCCGTTTGACAGCATCAATACTTTCTGGTATTATGTGCCAGTTGCTTTAGCACTCTCGATGCTAGAGTGCTAAACCGAGCTCAAGCAGAGTTGCTATGAGACCTGAACGAGCGGTAGGACAGATCGGTTGTGAATGATGGCAGAGCGTGACCAACTAGGCAGCAGGCGCCGCACGGTGCTGGGGCTGGTGATACGAGAATACGTCGCCGGCGCTCAGCCCGTGGGTTCCCAGCACCTTGTAAAGAGATACGGTTTAGGCTACAGCCCAGCTACTGTGCGCAACGAACTGGCAGCTCTGGAAAAGTCGGGTTACCTGACCCACCCGCACACATCGGCCGGCCGCGTGCCCACCGAGAAGGGCTACCGTTTCTTTGTAGAACACTTGCTGGCGGAGGCACCGTTGCCGCTTTCCGAGCAGCGCATGATCCGCCACCAGTTCCACCAGTCCCGGCTGGAGATGGAGCAATGGGTGCATCTGGCAGCGGCGGTGCTGGCTAACACTACCCGCAGTGCGGCGCTTGCTACTGTGCCGAAGGCGCTCTGTTGCCATTTCAAGCACCTGGAACTGATCTCTGTGCGCGATAACGTGGTGCTCCTGGTACTGGTTCTGCTGGGCGGCACCGTCAAGCAGCAGGTACTGCATATGGAGCAGTCGCTCTCGCAGGAGGCCCTCAGCCTACTTTCCAACCAACTGAACGACGTGCTGGCTCAGGCCGATGCCAAAGAGATAGACACCCGGCTGGTGCATATGTCCGCGTTGGCAATGCAGGTGAGCCAGTTGGTGGCCGACACCATGTGTCAGATAGACTGCCGCGCCAGCGATCGGATCTTCAGTGAGGGGCTGACCCATCTGCTGAGTGAGCCAGAGTTTGCCGATAGCGAGGAAGCGCGCCGTGTTGTGCAAGTCCTGGAGCAACGGCCCTTGCTGGACACCATCTTGCAGGAAATGCGGGAGCGGCAAGGTGTGCAGGTGCTCATCGGCGGCGAAGGGCGCTGGGAAGAGCTAAGCCAGGCCACCCTGGTGCTCTCGAGCTACGGCATCGAAGAGGTGTCCGGCATATTGGGTGTGTTGGGCCCGCTGCGCATGACCTATTCCCGCACTATCTCCACCGTACGCTACGTGGCTGATTTGATGAGCGGTTTGGTTCAGGAATGGTACGGGTGAGATGGCTGTTGGAGGATGGCAAATGGCCGATGGCAGATGACAGATACAGGTAATGAAGGGAGGCATGCAGATAAGTGTCTATAGAAGCAAGAATAGAGGAGGCAGGGGCAGTGGATGATCCGCTGACGGTGCTGCAGGCCGAGTTGGATGCCGCCAAGGCGCAGGCAGACGAGTATCTCGACCAGTGGCGGCGCGCAGCAGCGCAGTTCTCCAATTACAAGAAACGCATTGATAAGGAGCAGTCGGAGTTCACCAGGCTGGCTAACGCCACTCTGATCACCCGCCTGTTGCCCATCATCGATGATTTCGAGCGAGCTTTTGAGACGTTGCCCCCTAATCTCGGGGGCATAACATGGGTCGAAGGACTGGCCCTCATCCAGCGCAAGCTGCAACTGCTGCTGGAGCAGGAGGGGGTGGAGGCCATGGAGACAGAAGGTGAGGCCTTTGACCCAATGCTGCACCAGGCAGTGACGTACGAAGATGCAGAGGGCTTTGAGGAAGGGCAGATCATTGCCGAAGTGCAGAAGGGGTACAGGATAGGTGAGTGCGTGCTGCGACCCAGCATGGTGAGAGTAGCAAGATAGACGCAAGATGCAAGGCTCGGCATCCTGATTAGTTCATTTCACACAAGGAGCAGTTTAGAAAATGGCAAGGATAATCGGTATAGACTTAGGAACAACGAACTCGGTAATGGCTGTCATGGAGGGCGGCGAGCCCGTCGTTATCCCTACAGCCGAGGGTGGGCGGCTTTGCCCTTCCGTGGTGGCCGTCAATCCCAAGACCGAAGAGCAGATGGTGGGGCAGGTGGCCAAGCGCCAGGCTGTCACCAATCCCGAGAACACCATCTCCTCCATCAAGCGCCTCATGGGCCGCAAGTTCAGCGACCCAGAGGTGCAGAAGGCACGCGGGCTTCTGCCTTATGAGATCGTGGAGAGGCAGAACGGCGACGCCTGGGTGATCATGGGCGGCAAGGAGTATTCGCCGCCAGAAATCTCGGCCATGATCCTGCAGAAGCTCAAGAGGGACGCCGAGGCCTATCTGGGCGAGCCGGTGGTGGAGGCAGTGATCACCGTCCCCGCCTACTTCAACGACTCGCAGCGGCAAGCCACTAAGGACGCGGGAAAAATCGCCGGCTTGAAGGTGCTGCGCATCATCAACGAGCCCACAGCGTCCTCGTTGGCCTACGGGCTGGAGAAGAAGGTTGACGAGCAGATCGCAGTCTACGACCTGGGCGGTGGCACCTTTGACATCTCCATCCTGGATATCGGCGAAGGGGTCTTCGAGGTCAAGTCCACCAACGGCGACACCTTCCTGGGCGGCGACGACTGGGATCAGCGGCTCATCGACTACATCGCCGACGAGTTCCGCAAGGACCAGGGCATTGATCTGCGGCAAGATCGCATGGCGCTGCAGCGGCTCAAGGAGGCAGCAGAGAAGGCCAAGGTTGAGCTGTCCACAGTGATGCAGACGGAGATCAACTTGCCCTTCGTCACCGCGGATGCCTCCGGCCCGAAGCATCTGCAGGTCACCATCACTCGCTCCAAGTTGGAGCAACTCACGGCCGATCTGGTGGAGCGCACGGCTGGCCCGCTTCGGCAAGCACTGGAAGACGCAAAGATCACCCCTCAGCTGATTGATGAGGTGGTGCTGGTGGGCGGGCAGACCCGCTCGCCGGCCATCCAGAGGCTGGTACGGGACTACTTCGGCAAGGAGCCACACAAGGGCATCAATCCCGATGAGGTGGTGGGCGTGGGCGCGGCCATCCAGGCAGGCGTGCTGGCCGGCGAGGTCAAGGACATCCTGCTGCTGGACGTCACGCCGCTGACCCTGAGTATCGAGACGCTGGGCGGGGTGGCGACACCGCTCATCGAGCGCAACACCACCATCCCCGTGAGGAAGGCTCAGACCTTCTCCACCGCTGCCGACGGGCAGACCCAGGTAGAGATCCACGTTCTGCAGGGCGAGCGGCCCATGGCGGTGGACAACAAGACGCTGGGCCGGTTCATCCTCGATGGCGTCCCGCCCGCGCCGCGCGGTATACCGCAGATCGAAGTGACCTTCGACATTGACGCTGACGGCATTCTGAACGTCTCGGCGGAGGACAAGGCGACAGGCCGCGAGCAGCACATCACCATCACCGCCAGTTCCGGCCTTTCCAAGGACGAGGTGGATCAGATGGTGAAGGATTCGAAGCGCTACGCCTCGGAGGATCGCAAGCGCAAGGAACAGATAGAGGCGCGCAACGCTGCCGACACGATGATCTACCAGGCGGAGAAAACCCTGCGCGAGCAAGGAGACAAGGTGCCCGCCGACGTGCGCACCGATGTGGAAAGCCATATCAGTGGGCTACGCAGTATCCTGGACACCGGCAGTGCGGAGGAAGTGCGGCGCAGGGCGCAAGAGCTCTCGGACAGCCTGCAGAAGGTCGGTGCAGCCATGTACGAGCAGCAAGCTCCGCCGCCACCACCCGATGGTGAAGCCGACGGTGCGCCAGGCAGTGACGAGGACATCGTCGAGGGCGAATTCCGCGAGGCGGAGTAGCCCCCAGAGCACAGAACACAGACGAAGACAGAACTTGGCCCCTCACTCCGTTTGGAGCGAGGGGCTTTGTATTGTATCTGAGCGCAACAGACGCCGCAGCCCTTATGTACAGATTGTGAAGTAGGACTTCAAACTTATCAATCCCGACTTGACAAATATTCAACTCTGTGCTAAGATTATGCCATCATGAGCGGAGGTGATAGCATGTACCCTGTTCCCGGTTCCTGTCCTGTCTGTGGAGACGCACTGATCGTCACCCTGCTGCAATGTCCCCATTGCGACACGGTGATGGAAGGCCGCTTCGCCCTGGGCCGCTTCCATCAACTCTCTCAGGAGCAACTCAGCTTCGCCGAGCTCTTTCTGCGCTGTGAGGGCAAGCTGAACTGGACCGCCGAAGAGATGGGGGTCTCTTACCCCACCGTGCGCTCCCGCCTGGAAGAGGTTATCCGCGCCCTCGGTTACGAGGTACGAGAGGAGACACCCGCCGAGGAGAAGCAACGCCTGTCCGAGCGCCGCCAAACCATCCTGAACGACCTGGCATCGCGCAGCATCACCGCTGAGGAAGCGGTGGAATTGCTGAAGAAGCAGTGACCCATGATCAGCGATAAACATGACACGTCACCTACTCCCGCTGTTGGCTTGTCCGGCCTGCGGCGATGGTCTCGACTTCAATGCCATTACCCAATACCCAGTCTCTCGTCCGTAATCCTTGACTGGAGCGAACAATGGCCGTAACCATCCTTGGTCGGCGCAAGCCGTTCAGGGGCCTTCGCCGCTTCAAGCCCCACCGAGACCTGCGCCAGGTGACAGAACTCATAGCTGAGACCTTCGGCGCTGGCCTGGACGCCGAGGGACGAGCCGCACTGCGCGAGATGCGGCAGATCAGTTGGCTCGGCCCGCTCGTGGGCTTCATTCTGGCTGCCGACCCCCAACTGCAGCGATTACTCAACGGCTACGTCTGGATCGAGGAAGGACGGGTGGTGGGCAATCTGACGCTGCAGAGCGGCATCCGCTACGGGTCGCGCTGGTACATCTCCAACGTGGCCGTCGCGCCGGCCTATCGCGGCCACGGCATCGCTCGGGCGCTGGTCGAAGCTGCGCTGGAAGAAGCACAGCAGCGGGGGGGGAGCTGGGCCACGCTGCAGGTGGAGGCAGAGAACGAGACCGCTCGCAGACTGTATGAAGGGTTGGGCTTCGAGGCTCTGGGTGGGCTGGCCTATCTGCGGTTGCCTGAGCCGCCTGCCGCGTCACCACCGACCACGGCACCGCCTTCGCTTCGTCATTGGCGATCAGACGATTGGTACCAAGAGTATGAGTTGGCCAAGGCCGCCACGCCGAGCCTGTTGCAATGGTGGCAGCCACTGCGCCCCGAGGCCTTCCGACTCCATCCCGAGGAACGGCTGGGCGAACTGTTCAGCCAGCTCATCGGGCGGCGGCGCACGTACCGCTGGGTGGTCGAACAGGAGAGCGGCGCGCAGGGCCAGCTGGCCGCCTCGCTGATGGTGCGTGCCACCCGCTGGCGGGGCGAGCATCAAATGCAGTTGATGGTGCACCCTGATGCCCGTGGTCCGCTGGAGGAACCGCTGGTGCGGCACGCTCTGGCGCTGCTGGCCTCCTCCTACCCGAGCAGGCCGACGGTTATCCGACATCCGGCCGAGCATCGCGCAGCCATCAATGTCTTCCTGGCGCACGGCTTCCGACTGCGCCGCACGCTGATGGCGATGAGAAAGAAAATCAGAGGCTGCTGGCTGTGACACAAGGCAACTTCTTGACAATTCTGCGCAAGCGAAGGGACTTCCGCCTGCTCTGGCTAGGGCAGATCATCGCTCGCCTGGGCGACAATTTCTACTGGCTGGCGCTGCTTATCACCGTCAACGAGTTGACTAGCTCTACGCTGGCCATGGGCTTCACCACTATCTCTCTGGCGCTGCCCCAGCTTCTCCTGGGCCTGCCGGCGGGGGTACTCGTGGATCGCTTCGACCGCCGTAAGGTGATGATCGCTAGCGACGTGCTACGCGGTGGGCTGGTGCTCTTCTGCCTGCTGGTGGGCAGCCGAGAGCAAGTGTGGATCTTCTACCTGGTCGGCTTCCTGATGTCGGCCATTAGCGTCTTCTTCTTCCCCGCCAGGCAGGCGGTGACGCCGTCGCTGGTGGCCGAGGAGGAGTTGCTGGGTGCCAACGCGCTGTTGGAGACATCGCGGACGCTGGCCATGCTGATGGGGGCGGCGGCCGCCGGTTTCGTCATCGCCTACGCGGGAGCCAAGGTCGCCTTCATCCTCGTTTCCATGTCATTCCTGCTGTCGGCGATCTTCCTGTGGGCCATGCGCGTGCCGCAGATGGTACAGTCTACACGCTCCGCCAGCCTCGCCAACCTCTGGGCCGAACTGCGTCAGGGGCTGGGCTTCGTGCGGAGCAGCCGCTTGCTCACAGGTATCATGATCGTCATGACTGTGTTCATGCTGGGCATCGGGGCCATCAATGTGCTCTGGGTGCCCTTCATGGATCGCTTGTTCGGCATTGGCCCCGAAGGGCTGGGCATCGCGGACTCGTTACAGGGCCTGGGCATGTTGCTGGGCAGCATCATCGTGGGCAATCTGACCAGCCGTTTCAGGCTCACGCGGCTGTTGAGTGGCAGCCTCGCGCTCCTCGGCTTGGCCGCGGGGGCCATCGGGCTGGCCCCTACATTCGTCGCCGTACTGGTGCTCCTTATCTTCGTGGGAGTGTCGCTGCCACCCATCAACGCCGCGGCCAGCACGCTGGTACAGACGGTCACGCCCGATGAGCTGATGGGCCGCGTGAACAGCGCCTCGGGCACCGTGCAGAGCGTGGCCAATCTTCTCTCCATGACATTGGCCGCCACGCTGGGCGATCTCGTCGGCGTGCGTACGGTATTCATCGCCTGTGGGCTGGTCATGCTTGTGGCGAGCGGCATGGGCTGGATGATGCTGCGGGATCCGGATGAGGCAGCGGCCATCAGCGTGGCGGTGGTGACGTCTCCCGCGTCCGAATAACTGGTAGCTCGGTAGAACGGTAAACTGGTACACTGGCAAATTGGGCCATGGCCAGTGAATCGTTGCCAATGTACTAGTTTACCGGTTTACCAATCCACCAGTTCGAGCATACCACAACCTGAGCCAGGAAGGAATTGAGAGATGACAACCACGGAAGAACGTCTGCGCATCCTACAGATGATCGAGGATGGAGTGATCACTGCTGAAGAGGGAGCCACGCTCTTGGCGGCCCTTGGGGAGTCCACACCGAAGCGGGAACCGCCGCGGGGCGCTGCTTTGCCGCCGCGCTGGCTCCGCGTGCGAGTCACCGATCTTCAGTCGGGCAAGCACAAAGTCAACGTCAACATCCCCATAGGCTTGGTGGATGTGGGGCTGAAGATGGGGGCCCGCTTTGCTCCGGACATGGAGGGCTTTGACTTCGCCCAGGTTGCCGAAGCCATCCGGAAGGGAGTGCAGGGCAAGATCATTGACGTCGAGGACAGCGAGGACGGCGAGCGGCTGGAAATCTACGTGGAGTGAGGTAGAGACATGACGACAACAGAGGAACGACTGCGCGTCTTGAAGATGGTCGAAGAGGGAAAGGTCACAGCCGAGCAAGGGGCTCAGTTGCTGGCGGCTCTAGAAGGCAAAGGTCCCCGCCAGAAGTCAGAGGAGCCACTCGCCGGCCGCGGCAAGCAACCACGCCGGCTGCGCATCCAGGTCACCAACCTGGAAACAGGCCAGCGCAAAGTCAACATCAACATGCCCTGGGGCCTGGTCAGTGTAGGCGCAAAGATGGGAGCTCGCTTCGCCCCCGAAGGCATTGACCTCGAAGAGCTCATGGCCGCCATTGACGCTGGTGCCAAGGGCAAGATCATCGATGTTGTAGACGAAGAGGACAACGAACGGGTGGAGATCTACGTAGAGTAAAGCTCCTCGCCATCATCGCTTCTTGCTATCGATGCCGAAGGACCACTCGATGCACTGCACATCACGCCTCTGGCAAGCCCAGGGGGTGGTTCTGCAGTTGCTCAGAGTGTTACGATGATTCTGCCAGCAGAAGGGCGAGAGGATGAACGAAATGGACGAAGCGCACGTCAAGATTCTGCAGATGCTCCAATGGGATCATCTCCGCTGAGGAAGCGGAGAGGCTGCTGGGGAGCCGAGGGGCAGGGGAGAAAATGGCTCTCGCTCCTCCGCTCCTCTGCACCCCTGCTCCCTTGCACCCCTGCAGCCTGCCTTTGCCGCTGCGACCCGCCGCCTGGGCGCTGCGCCTGGCCCGTCCCTGGGTGCCTCAATTGAAAGACACCGCTGTTGACGAGCTGATCCTGTCGCTGGCTGAAGCGGACGTCGAGGAAGAGACCCTGAAGGACACGAAAGAAAGCGAAAAATCGTAGAAGTTGATGAGGGAGAAGGTGAGCAGGTAGAGGTTCGCATCGGTTGACAGGTGGTTGGAAGCAGGCAATCCCTCACCCGCCTTTCGCCCTAGGCAAGCCGGCGGAGAACCATCAGCGTCAGGTCATCAGAAGGCGGATTGTCCCCGACGAAATCGCTCACCGAAGCGCAGATAGCCTCCAACATCGCCTGGGCTGGAGTGTCAGCGGCGGCCTCGATAGCTGCCTGCAGACGTCCTTCGCCGTAGATGTCGCCTCCTGGGGAAAACGCCTCAGTGACGCCGTCGGTGTAGAAAACCAGGACGTCGCCCGGTTCCAGAGCGACGATCCTCTCCCCCAAATGTATCCCTTCCAGTACACCGAGCACCATCCCCTCGCTGCGGAGCCATTCCTCTTCCCCGGTGCGGGGTCGCAACAGTAACGGCGGGTTGTGCCCGGCACTGGCATAGGCTAGCTGTCCCGTTTGCAATGACAACACCGCGTAGAAAGCGGTGACGAACATACCGTCCTGGGCGTCCGGCACCAGCAAATCATTGACGCGAGCCAGCACACCGGCTGGCGACGCGGCTTCCAGCGCCGCCGCCCGCACCAGCGTGCGAGTGAGGCTCATGAAGAGCGCGGCCGGCATCCCCTTGTCGGCCACGTCGGCAATCACCAATCCCAGCTTCCCGTCGGGAAGCTCGAAGAAATCATAGAAATCGCCCCCTACCTCGCGCGCCGCCTGCCAGGTGGCCGCCAGCTCCCAGCCAGGCAGGTCAGGCAATCCGCTGGGCATAAAGGCCTCCTGCAGTTCGTGAGCGAACTGCAGTTCCCGCTCCAGCCGCTCGCGCTGTGCTCTCTCTTCCAGCAACCGGTCGTTCTGCACAGCCAAGGCCGCCTGCTGTGCGATCCCCGTGATCAACTCCAGCCGTCTGTCACGGAGGTGATGTGACTTGCCGGCCTCCTCCACCAGCATCACACCCAGCACATCGCCCATCACCAACATGGGGACAGCGACCAGCGGGGGGGGCTCACCCTGCTCTTGCCGCGCGAACTCGGCGGCGAAGTCAGCAGGGATCAGGTCGCCCCACTCCTTGGAGATATCCCCCGACTCCTTGGCAATACCCAATGAAACGTCCGAGGGGTAGGTCACCAGGCTGTTGCGATCGCGGACGATATCGAGGAGCGGGAAATCGCCAGGTGCATAACGCCGTGTCAGCGGGAGTGAGCCGTCGCTCGCCCCCACGTCCCCCCCGCGGGGGAAGCCATAGGCCTGAGCTAGCTGGAAAACAGACTGCTCGCCGTTCCATAGGAAGATGACACATCGCTGCACGCCCACGAGCATGGAAGTGATGCGAACGATGGCTTCCAAGATGTCGTCCAGTGTGTCGAGACTGACCACCGCCTGCGCCACCTGCAGCAGCGCCACCGACACGTACGCCTCCTCCTGCCGCTCCTGCAACAGCAGGGTATTGGAAACAGCGGCTGCCGCCTGGTAGGCGATGCCGCGGATAATGCCCCAGGACATATCGTTCAGTTCACCCATGCCGAGTTCGGGCTCGCCGCCCCGGTAGTCAAGCAGCATCGCTCCCAGCACCTCGCCATGGGCCACCAGGGGCACCAGCCAGGGCGACTCGAAACCGCACGCCGAGGCAATGTCCTTCGCCAATCCCAGGTCAGCAGCCGCATCAGGGAGGAAGATGGGGTCCCTGGCGACATCGAGCAAATCGAAGGCTGGTGCGCAGCTCAGGCCAATGTCCCAACTATCGAAGGCAAGTTGCTGTGCCTGGCTAAGGCCGTAGGCTGCCGCCGGCACGAAGGTCTTGACAGCTTCATTCCACAAGAGCAAGGCGCACCGCTCCACGACGGTCACCATGGGCACCAACCGGACGACCGTCTCCAGCACCTCGTCGAGGGTGGTCTGCGACTGGGTGGCTTCGGCCACCTGGAGCAGCACCGTCGAGACATAGGCTTGCTCTTGGGCGGCCTGGTAGAGACGGGTGTTCTCGATGGCAACAGCGGCATGGCTGGCAAAGGCGTCCGTCATCGCCCGGGACTCGGGTCCGTAGCGTCCAGGCATGCGATGGGCCATGGTCAGCAATCCAAGCTGCCGGTCACCGGTGCGCAGCGGGGCGGCGATGGCGGAGTAGTCAGGTGGAAACTCCAGGGCCGCCCCCAGTGGTTCGTAGGGAGACCCCGGGGTGCGGACCGTAGGCTGGTCGGCCTCCAGCGCCTGGCTAAACCAGGCAGGGGTCTCAGACGAGAAATCGGCGATGCACACTTCCTCCGGGAACCCATGAGCGGCTGCCAGGCACAGATCCCCGTCCCGCAGAAGCCAGATGGCAACTGCATCGCTGGGGAGGTTGCGCTCCAACTCGGTCAAGATAGCGTCGAGCATCTGATCGAGATCCACGCCAGCAGCCAGGAGGCCGGCCACCTCCCGCAGGCTGTCAGCGACCTGTCGCCGCCAGCGCTCCGAGCGATACAGGTTGGCATTACGGATGGCGATGGCCACATTGTCGGCCAGGGCCTCCAGAAGGAAACGATCGTGGTCGCCAAAGGCATCTTGCCGGTCGCTTTGCACGTCGAGCACACCCAACACCTCAGTGCCGAAGACGAGGGGCACGGCCAGTTCAGCCCGCGTGTCGTCCGGTGACAAGGGCGATGGGCGATAGCGAGGCTCGCTGCTCACGTCGTTGGCCAGCAACGTTTCGCCGTGACGGGCCACCCAGGGAATGACTCCCCCGGGATCGTCCAATCGGTAGCTCAACCCCTGCTCTTGCGACGCCTGGCTGCGGGCACCGCTCCCCGCCCGATAGAGGATTCGCTGGCACACAGGGTCAACGGTGAAGAGGTGTACGAAGCGATAGCCCAACCTGTGGTGAAGTAGGTCCACAACTTCGTTGAGCAATCTGTCCAGGTCGAGCAATGAGGCCACCTGGGCGCTGACCTCGCGCACCAACAAGAGCTGCTCGCACTGCCGCCGTTCAATCGCCAGCAGGCGCGCCGCGTGCAAAGCGGCAGCCGACTGAGCGGCCAGGCCATCGAGGAACTGCGCCTCTGCTTCGCTGAAGGGCGGGCCGTCGGGTCGTTCCACCTGCAACACGCCCAGCACGGTATCCTGCGCAACCAGCGGTACAGCAAGGGCCGATGCGAGGCTCGATCCGGCCTCGCCAGTGCGGACAGCCTGGCAGGTCTCGAGGGCGCGGCGCATCGCCTCGGACGGGAGTTCGGCGGGAACCGCGGTCGATTCCGCCAAGTCGTGCAGACCGCGAGGCGGTTCGGCCAGCCAGAGCTCGGCCTGGCCGCCCAGCAGCCTCTCGGCTGTCTGCACGATGAGCTCTCGCTGGCCAAGGATGGTCGGCTGGGCCATCAGTTGCCCGCCCAGGTCGAGCAGTTGTCGCCACTTCGGTTGATCAGCCATTTGCAGCCAGTTGCCCAAAACAACCTCTCCGTTTTGGTACTTCTCTCGGCGCGCATTGTACCACAGTCTCTTTCATCCAACAACTACCGCTTTGATCAGACAAGTGCAATGTCAGACCACCTTTGGCGGAGCAGAGGAGGTGTGGTACAATATTCAATATTCAATGGCGCCCGCACCTGGACAGGCCAGGAGCGGCGGTTCGTTTTCCAAGACTTGACGCTGATGACTTCAACCTGGAGGTAGATCGATGGCTAGCCGAGACCCTCAAGCAATGCTCAACGCACTTCTACAACCCTGGCACGACGCCGTGAAGGATCCGGCGGAGGCTCAACAAGAGGTGCTACACCGTCTCCTAACGATCTACTCGCAGAGCGACTACGGGAAGCAGCATGACGCAACCAATATCGGCAGCATCGAGGAGTACCGCCGCGCCTTCCCCACCGCCACCTATGAGGATTACAAGCCGCTCATCGAGCGGGTGATGGCCGGCGAGGTGAGTCTGCTTCTGGCTGAAGAGCCAGTGGGCTGGGCGATCACCCGAGGTACGACGAAGGGTGAGTCCAAGTTCATTCCCATGACGCCGACCGACCTGCGCATGCGCGTCAGCGCCGGGCGGGCGATGATGAACTATGTGGCCACCACCGGCCGCTACGACTTGTTCCAGGGGGTCAACCTGAATCTGAACTTCCCCTCGGCCGTAGGGACTGTGCGGATGGGGGAGAGAGATGTGGAGTACGGCTACAGCTCGGGCATCTACACGAAGTATGTGTCAGCCCACACGCCCATCCGTTCGCTGCCAACACAGCAGGCCATTGACGCCTTGGGTGGAGGCAAGACCAAGCGCGATTGGGACGCTCGCTTCGAGTTGGCCTACGAGAAATGCAAGGAGGAAAATGTCACGCTGGTGGGAGGCGTGATCATGACCGCTCTGCGCTTCGGGCGCTACCTGCGGAGGGCGCACGGTGTCTACCCCAAGAAGCTCTGGAAAACGCAGATCATGACGCTGGGCAGCGCGCCGGGCATCAACACCCGCTATCAGCCGGCGCTCACCGCGCTCTACGGGCCGGTGGCCATCCGCGAGATCTACGGTGCCACCGAGGGCATGTTCGGGCAGCAGCGGGATGAGCGCAGGGCGTGGGTACCGAACTACGACCTCTTCTTCTTCGAGGTGCAGACGCGGTCGGGCATCAAGATGCTACATGAAATGCGCCGCGGCGAGATGGGCAGCCTGGTCGTCTCCACGCCCATCCTGCCCCGCTACAGGATCGGCGATGTGATCCTTGCCCTCCAGCCGCCCTACTTCCGCTGCATTGGCCGAACCTACTGGTGGACTCCCCTGA